>DATEGV010000259.1:0-3264 GCA_035279925.1 Ktedonobacterales bacterium
CGGCGCGAGCGCCATCATCAGCGCCTCCGTCAGCGGGAGGCCCCCAGACTGGTCCAGACGTTCGCGCATGCGGCCCACGTCAATGATGAGTCCCTCGAGTGACCGGCGAGTGTGGAGCGCCGCGCCCGATGTGTACCGGAAGAGATCGGGGAGCGCCGCCCACTCCATCTGCCACGCCCCCGCCGCGCGCTCGTGCTCCTGCGCCGTCGCACCCAGCAGCGCCGACGCCGTCCCAAGCGCCAGCCGGGCGGCCGCCACCGCCGCCACCGCGTGCGTTGGGTTGCGTTTCTGGGGCATCGTGGACGAGCCACCCCTGCCCTCCGCCGCAGCCTCCGCCACCTCACCGACCTCCGTCTGCGCCAGCAGGATCACGTCACCCGCGATCTTCGCGAACGCCCCCGCCAGCACACCAAGGCCGGCGGCCACCTCCGCCACGCGGTCACGTTCGGCGTGCCAGGGTAGGTCCGGCGCCGCAAGCCCAAGCTCCTCAGCTAGCAGCTCCATGATCCTTGGTCCCTGGTCGCCAAGAGCCGCCAGCGTGCCGGACGCGCCGCCGAACTGGACCACGCCGATCTGGTCGCGCAGCTCGTTCAGACGCCGCGCCTGCCGCGTCAACAGCGCCAGCCAGCGCGCCGCCTTGAGGCCGAAGGTGATAGGCGTGGCCTGTTGGAGCAGCGTGCGTCCCACCATGATATCGCCGCGTCTCGTTTCAGCGAGCCGCGCGCAGATCTCGCCGGTCGCCAGCGCGGTCGCGCGCAACAGCGTAATGCCCACGCGCATCTGCAGGACGTGCGCCGTGTCAATCGCGTCCTGGCTGGTGGCGCCCCAGTGGACGTACCATCCCGCCGGCTCGCCGACCATTGTGGTCAGCGCGTGGATGACCGGGATTGCTGGGGAACCGGCGTCCGCCGCCTCGCGCAGCAACGCCTCCGTGTCGAACGCGCCGCCGACGCACGCGCCGCTGATGGCGATGGCGGCCTCCGCTGGGATCACGCCAGCGCGCGCCTCAGCGCGGGCGAGAGCCCCCTCGAAGGTGAGTATCCCACGCACGAAGTTCTCGCCGGACCAGACGGCCGCCATGTCGGGCGCGACGTAGAGCGCGTCAGTCAGGGTTGTCATCGCGCGCGTTCACTCCTCACCAGCAGATTGCCCGCTCGTTGATGGCGGCGCGGGCTGCTCAGGCGTCAACTCACGTTTGGCAATCTTGAAGGCGGTGTTGGCCGCCGGTACACCCGCGTAGACCGCGACATGCAGCAGCGCCTCCGTAAGCTCCGCTGTTGTCGCGCCGGTGTTGCGCGTTGCGCGTAGATGCAGCGCCAGCTCGTCCTCTCTCCCCAGCGCGGCCAGGATAGCGACGGTAATGAGACTGCGCGTGCGCCGGTCAAGCCCTGGTCGCGCCCAGACGGACCCCCACGCCGATTCCGTGACGAAGCGTTGGAAGTCGGCGTCCAGCGCCGTCACGCGCGCTAGCGCCTGTTCGACATACTCATCGCCAAGCGCCTCGCGCCTGACTAGAAGCCCCCGCTCGTAGCGCGCGTCACTCTCGCCGTCGCTCATGTCGCCTGCCTCCTCTATTTAAGTATGGCGTCTGCGCGTCAGATCGTGTCCATGCCGACGTAGTTTTCGGCGAATGAGGTCGCCGCCGCCGTCGAGCCACAGATGTAACGCAACTGCGATAGTTGTAACCTCCGCTCCAGACCATCGGGATCATCGTCCCGGGTGTGCAGCAACATCGTCATCCACACGGCGAAGTGTTGCGCCCGCCAGACACGGCGCAGGCACGTCGCCGAATAGTCGTCCATGAAGTTGGTGTCGCCGCGCCCATACCACGCGATCAACGCCTCCGCCAGCGTGCGCGCGTCGGAGACCGCGAGGTTGAGGCCTTTGGCGCCCGTTGGCGGCACGATATGGGCCGCGTCGCCCGCGAGGAAGAGCCGGCCGTACCGAATCGGCTCAACGACAAAGCTGCGCATCGGCGTCACGCCCTTCTCAAGGATCGGGCCATCCCGCAGCGTCCAGCCGTCGTCGGTGGCGAACCTGAGTCGCAGCTCGTCCCAGATGCGCTCGTCCGGCCACTCGTCCAGGTTCTCGTCGGGCCGGCACTGCAAGTATAGGCGACTGATACGCGGCGACCGGAGACTGTGCAGCGCGAACCCGCGCTCCGACGAGGCGTAGATGAGCTCATCGGTGGAGGGAGCCGCGTCGGCGAGGATGCCGAGCCACGCGAAGGGGTACTCGCGGTCGTAGACGGTGAGTTTATCGCGGGGAATCGCGGCGCGCGAGACGCCGTGGAAGCCATCGCAGCCCGCGACCACATCGCACTCAATAGTATGTGTCGCGCCGGACGCGCGATAGAGAACGCGGGGAGACGCGGTGGTGAGGTCTTCGACGCCGATGCATTCGGACTCGAACAGCAGGTTTCCCCGCGCTTCGAGCCGAGCGTGGATCAGGTCTTTGACCATCTCCTGCTGCCCGTAAATCATCACGGCCCGCCCGCCCGTGAGGTCGCTCATCGGTATGCGATGCGCCCGCCGGTCGAAACGCAGCTCGATGCCGTGGTGAACCAGCCCCTCGCGATCCATACGCGCCGATACGCCGCTGGCCCGCAGAAGGTCTACAGTGCCCTGCTCCAGGACGCCAGCGCGGACGCGCCGTTCCACATAGTCGCGTGAGCGATCTTCGAGCACGACGGAGTCAATCCCCGCCTGGGCGAGTAGATGCGAGAGCGTCAGCCCGGCGGGTCCCGCGCCGATGATAGCGACCTGCGTGCGCATACCGTCACCTCCTGAGCCAGCAGCCGCTTGGGCAATCGTACCATCAGGCCGCCTGCCCAGCAAGAGACACAGGCCGCAAAGGGCGAATCGTGTGATACCGTCCGCCCGCTACTGTGCGCATTACGTCATCTTCACATATCACGCGCAAACTGGCATTTGCGCGCATATACCATAATGTTGCTCCAACCGACCGCTGTTATTAATCCTCTCCGACATCTGTTTCCTAAATGAAACAGCAGATTGAGGAACGGTGTGTGGTATGCGCTATGGTCAAGTACGCGCAAAGGCCTCTTTGCGTACAAGTAATGTACTCGGCATAATCATACAATCGTGCGGTAATAATTGCGTCACTGTGCGCGACAAGAGTGGTCGCGGCGTTTGGCGCTACAATAGCGTGCGGGAGGGCTCGGCTATGGTTCGTCGCGCGCGTGGTCTGTCTGGCGCGCTGCCCGTTCATGTCGCGGTGCTCTTCTTTGGGCTGGCCGGCGTA
>DATEGV010000260.1:0-2094 GCA_035279925.1 Ktedonobacterales bacterium
GACACGGCCGATCAGCAGCTTGCGGCGAGTGTCATGCCGCAGATCTGATTCCTGTTGGGATTGGATGGTTGGCGCCGGGACTGCCCGTACCCCCATTCTCTCGCCTCCGCGGCGACGAGGGGGAACCACTTGAAGGTTGCATGAAGGTCTACATATGGCAGCAGCATTCTCCAGCGCGAGCGCGCGGGACACAACGTCGGCGCCGCAGGCGCACGTCCGCCCGCCGGAGCGCCAGCTCCAGGGCGAGCAGGACCGCGCGGCGCGGGGCGTCGAGTTCAACGCGCGCGGCGTGGGTCCAGATGCCCTCATGTGGGTTGAGCTCAGACGTATAGCCACGCAACTGCTCCAGATGCGCACGCTTGACCCCGACCAGACGCAGTAACTCCTTCACTGGCTGGCCGCAATGGAGCGCCGTGCGGCTCCAGCTGATCAGCGGCTTGCCAGCGATCGTGCTCCTGAGGCCGCAGGAAGATCCGGTCATCCGGAGTAAGCCGACCGACGGCGGTCAGATGGTCGTGGGTCAACGCGCCTACCACCAGGCGACCGCCGTCACGCGCCGCCTACCCCCAAACCAGCCACTTTCCCCCTGCCCTGGATGCCCTTCTGCGATGCGACTTTCGCCTGAATGGGATGGCGAATCTTCCCGAAGTTTGACCGAGAGTAACGGACCATCGTAAATCCTGACAGATGGTGTCAAGTAGGTCGGAGTACACTCTCTGAAGTGAGAGATACGACGCGACGCGAAAGGGAGAAACCGATGCTGGATCTGTACCGATGGCAGCGCGAGCAGGCGCTGGCGAGCGAGCAGTTGGAGCGCCTAAACCGCCATGCGTATATCATGGACAACGACGAGCCGGCCCACGAACCGCACGCGCGAGAGCGCGTCGCCGGGGCGCTGCATGCGCTCGCGTTCCATCTGGCCCCAAACACCCAATGGACTCGCGCGGCCGGCAAGCGCGCCGCGTAGCGCGCTTGCGAGCGCAGTGAGTGTGAGGAGAGGATCGCGATGCGGATGCGCTATGCCCTCAACGTACCCAACTTCGGCGCGTACTCCGACGTGCGCGCGATGGCCGCGCTTGCCCGCGAGGCCGAGGACGCCGGCTGGGATGGCTTCTTCCTCTGGGACCACATTCACACCGAGCCGGCGCTGCCCGTGGCGGACCCGTGGATCGAACTGGCCGCAATGGCGCTGGCGACGGAACGCATCCGTCTGGGTCTGCTGGTCACGCCGATGCCGCGCCGCCGCCCCTGGAAGCTCGCCCGCGAGTCCGTTACCCTCGACCGGCTCTCGAATGGCCGGCTGATCCTTGGCGTTGGCCTGGGCGGCGAGTGGATGCGTGAGTACAGCGCGTTCGGCGAGCCGGCGGACGACCGCACGCACGCCGCGATGCTCGACGAGGGGCTGGACGTGCTGACTGGTCTCTGGTCTGGGGAGCCGTTCAGCTACGCGGGCAAACACTACACTGTCAACAACGCGCGCTTCCTGCCGGCGCCGCAACAGTCGCCGCGCATCCCTATCTGGGTGGCCGGCGTCTGGCCGGGGCGAGCGCCTTTCCGCCGCGCCGCCCGCTGGGATGGGCTCTGCCCCATCGCGCACGATCACACGCCCACGCCGCAGGAGATCCGCGACATGCTCGCTTATCTGCGGCCCTACCGGACGAGCGACGCGCCGTTTGAGGTCGCCGTGACCGGCTTCACTGGCGACAAACCGCCAGACGAGGCGACGAAGTTGCTCACCGACTATGCCGACGCCGGGGTGACGTGGTGGCAGGAAGGCTTCATGTGGGAAGACACCATCGCCGATCTGCGCGCCCGCGTCGCGAAGGGTCCGCCGACGGTGTGAGAGGCGCGTAGCCCTTTTGTGCTGAGCCGGAGGTCAGGTCGTTTGAAGGCGGCAAGTCTGGCAGAAAACTGGGGATCGCGCGCAACATTTTCGGGAAATGCTGGAACGTGCGCCGCGGCTGGGCTGTCCTCATCCCCCAACCCCTGCTCCTGCCCCTCGCGGGTCGAACGGGCACACTGTAGCACGGGTAAGGCACGGTTCACGCAGAGTCAAAGGCGTTTGAACGAAATCACACAGGGTTCGCGCGAGGG
>DATEGV010000261.1:0-2552 GCA_035279925.1 Ktedonobacterales bacterium
CTCGACCAGCGCCCAGAAGCGGTCTTTGTCGGGATAGTCGGGCGAACCCTCATACAGCAGGCAGGTGGCGCCGTTGGCCAGGGGGCCATAGACGATGTAGGAGTGCCCGGTGACCCAGCCGATGTCGGCGGTGCACCAGTACACATCGTCCTCTTTGAGGTCGAAGATCCACTGGTGCGAGAGCGCGGTGCCCACCAGGTAGCCAGCGGTGGTGTGCAACTGGCCTTTGGGCTTGCCGGTGGTCCCGCTCGTGTACATGATGTAGAGCGGATGCTCGCTTTCGAGGGGGACCGGGGCGACGGTGCGTGGACCCAGGGAGGCGGCCAGCTCGTGGTACCAGACGTCACGGCCAGGCTGCATGGCGACGGCGCGCACGGCGGGACCGACGCGCTGGACGACGAGGACGTGGGTGATGGTGGGACACAGCTCCACGGCGGCGTCGGTGGTGTCTTTGAGCGGCACCACGCCGCCGCGCCGCCAGCCACCATCCGCCGTCACGCAGACACTGGCGCCGCTGTCCTGGATGCGGTCGCGTAGCGCCTCGGCGGAGAAGCCGCCGAAGATGACGGTGTGCGGCGCGCCGATGCGCGCGCAGGCGAGCAAGCCGATGGCGAGTTCAGGGATCATGGGCATGTAGAAGGCGACGCGATCGCCGGTGCGCACGCCCAGCTCTTGCAAGACGGCGGCGAACTGGTTGACCTCGCGATACAGATCGCGGTACGTCAGCACCCGCTTGTCTCCCGGCTCCCCCTCCCAAATAATCGCCGCCTTGTTGCGGCGGAATGTGCGCAGATGCCGATCCACGCAGTTGTAGGAAGCGTTGAGCGCGCCGCCGCCGAACCACTTCGCGTGGGGAGGATCCCACTCCAGGGTCTGGGTGGGTGGGGTGAACCAGTCGAGGCGGCGCGCGGCCTCGGCCCAGAAGGCTTGCGGGTCGGCGGCGGCGCGCTCGTAGACCGAGGGGTCGGCGATGTTCGCCTGCGCCACAAACGCCTCACTCGGCGCGAACACCCGGCTCTCCTGTAAGAGCGCGTCTATGGTGTCGCCAGATGGCGCGGAGGGAGCCGCTGAGGCGACTGGCGCGGCTAGTTCAGGTTGTGCGGATTCGTCAGGCGCGACATCGGCGAGCGTCTCCTCGGCGTCCGCGCTATCAGTCGTCTCCACGCTCACCTCCTCGACAGCGACAACCTCCTCTACGACTTCGCCATCGCTTGAGGTCGTCTCAACCACCACAACGTCTTCCTCGACGGCGGCGACCGCCGGCTCATCGGGGAGTGGCGTCTCATTCGCGAGGGGTTCGGCCTCGGCGACTAGTTCAGGGGTGGTTGGCGCGGCGGCGGCCGGTTCAGGGGAAGGTGACGCCGCTGGGGGAGCGGCCGGCGGGACGGCGGGGGCCGGGGCGTCGGCGACAGTATCGGTCTTGCGGCGACGGAAGAAGCTCAAGAATCCCATGCCTGCACCTTTTCTGTTGAATGAGGATGACTCACAACACTACGATGAAGCGCCTCTCTCTGCGTTCGCGGCCACAACGGCGCGATGAAAACGAGCCCAAGCGCCGGCAACTCGGCGTCTCGGTTGTGTACATAGTATCAAATCTATCAACCAGACGCGAGGAGGTCTTGATTTTCCGTGGTCCTGTGCTACACTTGCCGCAAGCTTAACCGCCGCGCGCGCCCGCCGAAGCTTCGTGGCGAGGGCATCGGTCTCCCGCACAGCAACCACTCGACGCGGGCAAACGCGCGGATGCTAGCTCGCTGTTATCGTCGTTTGGGGAGGAGGATCGCGCGATACCCGGCGTCCGTCGGGTTGCTCCACGCCATCATCACTGAAGGTTTCCACTGACGCCGCACGTATCCGTTACAGTGGCGGGCGTCATCTCGGGTTGTTGTCATTGACAGAAGGAACCGACGCCGGTTCCCCCCAGAGAGGACCTTTCATCGTGAACGAAACCAAAATCGCGAATCCCGGGCCGCTCGGGCTCTGCGGATTCGCCCTCACCACGTTCGTTCTTAGCTGCGCCAACGCGGGCATCCTCAAGCCCGGCGGCGAGCCTATCGTCATCGGCCTCGCGCTCTTCTACGGCGGTCTCGCCCAACTCCTCGCCGGTATGTGGGAGTTCAGAACCGGCAATACCTTCGGCGCCACGGCATTCGTCTCCTACGGCGCGTTCTGGCTCTCCTTCGGAGCGATCCTTGTGCCTGGATTCGGCGTGAAGCTCGCTGATGCGGCGACAGCGAATAAAGCCGTCGGCATCTACCTGGTGGGTTGGACGATCTTCACCGGCATTATGATGCTTGCCTCGCTCCGCACCAACGGCGCGACTGCGCTTGTCTTCATCGCGCTGTTCATCACGTTCTTGTTGCTGGCGTTGGGCGCGTTCGGCGCTAAGGTTACGGACACCGGCCCTGATACGCTGACGAAGGCCGGCGGCTACATGGGTATCGTGACGGCAATCGTGGCCTGGTACACGGCGCTGGCTGGATTGCTCTCCAGCGTCTTCGGTGGCAAGCAGATATTGCCGGTGATCCCGCTTACGAAGGCGTAATTTAATC
>DATEGV010000262.1:0-14613 GCA_035279925.1 Ktedonobacterales bacterium
TTTCAGGACCTGCGCGTGCGCCGGGACGACGCGGGGAAAGACGCCCAGGAGCCGCTCTACGTTCATGTCGCGCAACAGGTGGCGCGGCGCTGGAATCGCCACGGCAACTGCGCGCTGGTCGTCGGCGCGACGTACCCCGACGAGCTGCGGCAGGTGCGCGCGGTGGTGGATACGCTGCCGATCCTCGTGCCGGGCGTCGGGGCGCAGGGGGGCGACCTCGAAGCGACGTTACGCGCCGGTATGGATAGCCACGGCCAGGGCCTCGTCATCAGTGTTTCGCGCAGCGTGCTCTACGCCTCACATGGCCCCGACTTCGCGGAGGCCGCGCGCCAGGAGGCCGTGCGGCTGTGGCGGGAGATGAACCGCATCCGCGGGGTGTGAGGGACAGGGGACGGGTCACGCGGAGTCACGCGGAGTCACGCGGAGTCACGCGGAGTCACGCAGAGTCACGCAGAGTTATGCGGAATGGATTGCCACGTAAGGTGTTGCGCCTAATCGGGGGCTCCGTGGCTACCCGCTCAGGAAGACGTCTTCCTGACGCTGTCAGATACTCTGTGTAACTCTGTGTAACTCTGTGTTACCCGTCCCTGGTACCCGCGCCCGCCGCGCTCACCAGCCGCGCTCCCGTAGCCAGACCGCCGCCGTCGCGATCTCCGCCTGCGTGAGCGTATGTCCGCCCGGCTGCCAGGCCAACGTAACCTCCGCGCCCGCGCGCTCCAGCAGCTTCGCCAGGCGCTCGCTCTCCGCGCCGGGTACCAGAGGGTCCGCGCGTCCCGCCGTCAGCAGCGCCGGACGTCCGCGCAGGTCGGGCAGCGGCTGCGGGGCCAATGGAGTCATCGCGTGGAACAGGACCGCGCCGGCCAGTGTGTCGGGATGCAGCAGCAGCAGGCTCGCCGCGATGTTCGCTCCATTCGAGAAGCCGACGGCGATAACGCGCGCCGCGTCGAAATCATAGAAGGTAGCCGCCCGCGCCACGAATGACGCCAGCTCGCCGCTACGCCGCTTGATATCCTCCTCGTCGAATACACCCTGCGCCAGCCGCCGGAAGAAGCGCGCCATGCCCTGTTCGAGCACCTTCCCGCGCGGGCTGAGCAAGGCGGCTCCCGGCGCGAGCAGTGGCCCCAACTGGAGCAGATCGTTCTCATCGCCACCGGTCCCGTGCAGCAGTAGGAGGGTCGGCGCGTCCTTGGCGGCGGCGTGCGCCGGCACGAAGCGGTGAACGTAGTCGAGCGGCGTGCTGCTCATGGTGAAGTCTCCTCCCGCGTGTCAATGATACGTGACAACGTGGGAAATCGTAGCACCAGGCGGGCATGGCGGCCAACTGGCGTAGGTGGGAGCGTACCGCTAGTCGCCCTTGACATCATGGCCAACGTGTGCCAAAATCTCGGTAGATAGTTGCAGATACCTAGATAACGGGAAACGCGAGTGAAGGCAAAGAGCGAGGGACCATCCACCGAGGAACGAGCACGTCAGCTTATCAACGAACTCGGCGTGCTGCGTCCGCGCGACCTCGCCACACATGGAATCTCTCGGCGCTATGCGTCGCTTCTCCGGCAACGGGGCGCGCTGGAGCGTATTGACAGCGGAGTGTACGCGGCGACCGATGGTAACATCCACGAACACCAGACGCTGGCGGAGGTCAGCCGGCGGATGCCCCATGCGGTGATCTGCCTCCTCTCCGCGCTACGCTTCCATAACCTGACGACCCAGGCCCCGTACGAAGTGTGGGTGCTGGTGGATGATCACGCCTACGTGCCACGCACGACGCAACTGCCGGTGCGCGTGCTATACGCCTCGCGCCCCGCGCTGACTGAAGGTGTCGAGGAGCATCGCGTGCTTGGCGTCCCGATTCGCGTCACCACACCAGCCAAGACGGTCGCGGACTGCTTCAAATATCGCTCAAAGGTCGGACTCGATGTCGCGTTGGAGGCGCTGCGAGAGACATGGCGCGAACATCGGGCCACTATGGACGAGCTCTGGCAGGCTGCGCAGGTGTGCCGTGTTACGAGCGTGATGCGTCCCTATCTGGAGTCGCTGGCGGTGTTGTCGTGACCGAAGCCAGCCATGACAACGCATCCCGCCCCGATGGAGCGACGCCGACGCCCAGAGATGTGCCAACGTCCATCCGCGTACGCCTGAGGAGGCAGGCGCGGGTGCGTAACGAGGACATGCAGTACATATTGTCGCGCTACGCGCTCGAACGACTACTCTACCGACTCGGCCGTTCGCAGTACGCTGATAAGTTCGTGGTCAAGGGCGCGCTCCTATTCTTCCTCTGGCGTGAGCATCCACATCGCCCAACACGCGAACCCACGACGCCGTCAAAGGGCGCCCTCACTCCCGCAATACCAGCCGCGCGTCCTCCGGGTCGGCGTTCTCCACCACCACATCCGCCCGCTCGAGGGGGCGCGCCTCCCGCAGATACAGACGCTGCCCTGGAATGTACCGCCGCTCATAGCGCGCGACGACCGCCTCTGTCGAGCCGAAGAGCGCTAGATCGCGCCGCGTCGCCCGCGCCAGCGTCACCTCGAACGGGACGTCCACGAACACGCGGTAGTCCCACAGATCGTCAAGCTCCGGCCGCAGCAGAAACACCCCATCCAGCAGCAGAATCGCGTCCTCCGGCGCCCCCTCCTCATTCACTGGCAACGCGCGATCCGCGCGAACATCGAAGACGGCCCGGCGATAGCGCCGTGAGCCGCCGGGACCCAGCGGGCGCAACAGATGCTCGCGCAGCGCCGGATACGCGAAGGCGTCGTGGTAGTAGCCTTCGGGTGAGTCGGGGCCGCGCTGGTACCGTTCGGCGCGTGGACGATGGAAGCCGTCAATCGAGGCGCGTATCACCGGCCGGCCGCGCGCGACCAGAGGAGCCGCCAACTCATCGGCCAGCGTCGTCTTGCCGGAGGCGTCCACCCCGTCAATCGCCACCCGCAACGGATGGGCAACAGGACACGCCGTAATCAGCTCGACCAATCGCTCAATCATCTCATTGCGTCGCATAGCTGTTCTCCCACAGTAACGAGACGACTCCCCCACACCATACGTAGCCTGCCACACACGCCACCCGCGCATCCACCACATCAAGACTCGTGCGCCGAACCCTTGACAATCCTCCTCGCAACAGGTATGTTAAGCATGCATAACGTTATGCTGACTTAACACGGACGCCCTTGGCGTCTCGTGTACTCTGGTGAGGTGGTGAGGAACGCCTCAAACTTCCTATGAGCGGTCCACGTAGTAGGTAGCGGCGCGAACGAACGCAACGATAGCAAGAGGAGATCCGAGATGAAAAGCGGGCAACCGGCCATCACGGTCGAAAACCTGCGCAAATACTACGGCAAGACCAAAGCGGTAGACGGTGTCAGTTTCGAGGTCGGCGACGGTGAAATCTTCGGCATGCTGGGGCCAAACGGCGCCGGCAAGTCCACCACCATCGAGATGATTGAGGGCCTGCGCGTCGCCGACGCTGGCCTCGTCACCGTCCTCGGCTACCAGCAGCCCAAGGACGCCAACGCCATCAAAGAGCGCATCGGCATCCAACTGCAGACCACGGCGCTCTACCCGCGCCTGACCGTCGTGGAGATCCTCGACTTGTTCCGCAGCTTCTATAAGACACGCAAGCTGCTCTCCACCGACGAGCTCGTGCGCCTGGTGGACCTCGACGAGAAGCGTGACACCCGCAGCAAGCAGCTCTCCGGCGGCCAGAAGCAGCGGCTCAGCGTCGCGCTCGCCCTCATCAACGATCCCGATCTCGTCTTCCTGGACGAGCCAACCACCGGCATGGACCCGCAGGCGCGCCGCCAGCTCTGGGATGTCGTCCAGGAGCTGCGCAAGCGCGGCAAGACCATTCTCCTCACCACCCACTATATGGAAGAGGCGGAGCAGCTCTGCGACCGCGTCGCCATCGTAGACCACGGCAAGATCATCGAGATCGGCTCGCCCGCCGAGCTAGTGCGCCGCTATTTCACCGACATCGCCATCGAGTTCCAGGATCGATCCGCCGATGCAGACACCTTCCGCCAGCTTGCCGGCGTCTCCACAGCCAGCGCCGAAGATGGCCGCGTCACGCTCTACAGCAGCGACGTGCCGCGTACGATGGCCGCCCTGCTCGAGCGCGAGTCCACCGGCGACGGCAAGCTGCGCGACCTCAGCGTGCACAGCGCGACGCTCGAAGACGTCTTTCTCAAACTCACGGGCCGCGCCTTGCGGGATTAGGAGCGTATCATGTCTACCGTTATCACACTGTTTCGCGCCAGCGTCAAAGAGTTCGTCCGCGATCGCGGCGCGCTCTTCTGGACGTTCGCGTTTCCATTGGTGTTTATCGTCCTGTTCGGTGTGATCTTCGCCGGCGGCGGTTCAGCCAACTATACCGTCGGCATCGTCAACCAGGATGGCGGCGATGTCAGTCAGCAGATCGTGGGGGCGTTCAACGGTATCAAGTCGTTCAAGATCAAGTCCGGCGGCTTCGACGACGAGCTGAGCCAGCTCAAGAAGGGCAACCTCGATATGCTCATCGTGTTGCCCGCTGGGCTCAGTCAGGCCGTCCATGCCGACCAGACGACGACGACCGTGCAAATGTATTATGACCCCTCAAAGGGTCAGGCCGACGCCCAGATCAAGCTAGGTATCGTCCAGCAGGTGCTTGATGGCTTCAATAAGCATTACGTGACTCAGTTGACCCCGCTCGCGCTGCAACCAAATTCCGTCGCCTCGACCAATCTCACCTTCGAAGACTTCCTCGTGCCGGGCATCCTGGCGATGGCGCTGATGCAGCTTGGACTGTTTGGCACGACGATGCCGCTCGTCTCGCTGCGCCAAGACCAGGTGCTGCGCCGCCTTGGCGCGACGCCTCTGCCACGCTGGACGCTTCTGGCGAGCCAGATCCTCCTGCGGTTGACGCTCGCGCTGCTGCAGACGGTTCTGATACTCGGGTTGGCTACCGGGGCGTTCCACGTTCACATCATCGGCAACTATCTGGCGCTGCTTGGTATCGTCGTGCTTGGCTCGCTGGCCTTCATTGGGCTGGGCTACCTGCTCGCCTCTGTCTCCAAGAGCGTGGAGAGCGCCAACGGCCTCGTCTCCGCTGTCAACTTCCCGATGATGTTCCTCTCGGGCATCTTCTTTCCAATCGCCGTGCTGCCCGCGTTCCTCTCCCCTGTCGTGCGCGCGCTCCCGCTCACCTACCTGGGCGACGCCGCGCGCCAGGTGATGGTCGGCAGTACGCCGGAGTTTCCCATTCTGGTGGATATCGCGGTGCTGGCAGGCTGGCTAGTGGTCTGCTCCCTGCTCTCGCTGCGCCTCTTCAAGTGGGAGTAGGGGGTGCCTCATCCCCCCCACCCCGCTACGTTCTGGCGCCGGCTCCGCAAGCCATAGGCTTGCTTCTCGGCCCTGACGGGCCTCGCGCCGTCGTGCCCCCCTGCGGAGGGAAGGGGTGCTAGAGCGGTGGCGTACTGGGTCAGGCTCCCCCTCTCCTTGTGGGAGAGGGGGCGGGGGGTGAGGTTCCGCGAAGCCAGCGGCCAGATCCGCGCTACCCGGTGCGTCAAGTTTCGTCCACCCCTTGTAGAATGTCAGCGTGTTGGGTACTATGGTGGCATGGCGGGCAAGTGAGCGAGCAATCACGGTACGGATACGCGCCAAGCGTCCATCTTCCGTCTCCCATGAAAGAGGTACCCAGGCATGAACAAGGCAAGAGGCTCGCTGCAGGAGTTCAAGCAGTTCATTCTGCGCGGCAACGTCATTGATCTGGCCATTGGCATCGTCATCGGCGTCGCGTTCGGCGCCGTCGTCTCGGGATTCGTCAAGGATCTCATCACGCCGCTGATCGCCGCCATCGGTGGCAAGCCAGATTTCTCCAGCCTGGCGTTCACCATCAATCACAGCCGGTTCCTCTGGGGCGACTTCCTCAACCAGGTCGTCAGCTTCATCATCATCGCCGCCGTCATCTTCTACTTTGTCGTCAAGCCGGTCAACGCCCTGATGAATCGGCGCAAGTCGGAGCTGCCGGTAGACCCCACCACCCGCGAATGCCCCTACTGCCTGAGCAGCATCCCGCTCAAGGCCTCGCGCTGCGCCTTCTGCACCGCCGAGGTGCCGGCGACCGCCGACGTGACCGCCTGAGACGCTAGCTTCTCGCTCCTCCCTCTCCGTCCGGAGTGTCGTCCGCCTCGCCCTTGCCCGGCGTATTTGCCCGACGACGCCCCGGACCTCTTTTTGCCTCTTGACAGCCCCTCTATCACATGCTACATTCTTCGCATGTGCTGTATTTGTAGTACGTTCTATGGATGGCGCATGTCACCCTGAGAGTGCTCGCGAGAGGAAGTGTTCTATGTCGCAGACGCCGGACGCCGACAAAGACGCGCCGCTGCTCGGCGAGGATGCGCCGGTGGCGATGCCCGTGCTGCCGGTCTCGCTCGAGCTCACCACCCCAGACCAGTTCAAGGCGCTTGGCGATCCTGTGCGCGACCGCATCCTGCGCGTGATTCAGAACGAGCCGGCCACCGCCAAGCAGATCGCCGACCGGCTGGGCGCGTCGCCTGGCGCGATCGGCCATCACCTGCAAGTGCTGGAAGCGGCGGGGCTGGCGAAGGTTGTGGCGCGGCGGCTCGTCCGTGGCATCGTCGCCAAGTACTACACCCGCACGGCCCGCATCTTCAATTTCAACAGCCAGTATGAGCCGCCCGACGCGATACCCTCCGGCCAACACATGCTGACGACGGCGCGTGACGAGGTCGCCGAATCGTATCAGGCGTACGGCGCGAACGGCTATCTGGGTGGCGGCGTACCCCACTCGCGCCTCTCGGCGAAGCGCGCGTTGTACTTCGAGCGGCGCATGCGTGACCTGGTGGACGAGTTCATAGACGAGCCGCAGGACCCCGATGGCCATGTCTTCGGCCTGTCCGTCTCGATGTTCGTTGCGCCGCCGTACATGCAGCACAGCCCGCCGGAGGGCGGCGTGCGGCAGCCGGGCTTCGTCACACAACACAGCGCCGACCTAACGGGTGATGATGACCATTAACCGTCAAGAAATCTGACCGACCACGCGCCGCGCGATAGCGTTCGCTGTGTAATGCGGTCGCCGCGCACCCGACGGCGGATGGTGGCCGCCGCGTATCCGTCTCCCAGAGGGAGGTACCCATGACCAGCGTCTCGATGCCCATCCCCCCGAAGCGCAAGCGTCTCGGCGCCGACTTCTGGAAGTTCTGGACGGGGCAGACCATCTCGAATCTTGGCAGTTCGATCACACTCTTCGCGCTGCCGCTGATCGTCTTCAATCTGACCCACTCCGCGCTGAACCTGGGCATCAGCGCGGCGGCCGATATGCTACCATATCCCCTCTTTGGGCTGCTGCTGGGCGCGATGACGGACCGAGTCAACCGCAAGCGCATGATGATCCTCACCGACATTGGCCGCGCCGCCGTCGTCGGCTCGATCCCGTTCGCGTTCACGTTTGGCATCGGCAGCGTGTGGTGGATCTACGGCGTGGGCTTCTTACAGTCCACCCTCACCATCTGCTTCGAGTCCGGCCAGTTCGCCGCGATCCCCAGTCTCGTCGGGCGCGACGACATTGTGACCGCCAACGGGCGCATCCAGGCAAGCTACTCTGGCGCCAGCGTACTCGGCCCCTTCCTGGCGGGCCTGCTCGTCGCGTTGCTGCCCGTCACCAACCTGATGATCTTCGACGCCGCCTCATTCCTGATCTCGTCGTTCTCGCTCTCCCTCGTGCGCACCAGTTTCAATAGCGACGACGGCGAACGCGAGCGCAAAAATATCTTCCGTGATGTCGTCGAGGGGCTGCGCTACGTCGTCAAGCATCCCGTCCTGCGCAATATCTCGCTGATGATGTGTCTGGTCAATTTCATCGCCGTCACCGCCGGCGCGCAGCTTGTGCTCTTCGCCCATAACCAACTCAACGCCAGCAAGACACAGATCGCGTGGCTCTTCACGGCGAGCGCGATGGGCGTCGTGGTGCTCGCGCTGCTGGCCGGGCCGCTGCGCAAACGCTGGTCGTTCAGTCGCGTGGCGTTGGGCGCGCTGATGACCGAGGGTGTCTTGCAGGCGATCTTCTCGCAGCTTCACTGGTACTGGCTTGCCCTGCCGATCTGGGGCATCGCCGGCGGCTGTGGCATCCTCTTCAACATCAACACCGGCAGCCTGCGGCAGACCATCGTGCCGAGCCATCTGCTGGGCCGGGTGCTCAGCATCGCCAGCGTGCTGGCATGGTCCGCGATTCCGCTGGGCGCGCTGCTCGGTGGCTACACGATCCAGGCGACCCACAACGTCGCGCTGGTCTACTTCGCCATCGGCGTGCTGACCTTCCTCGTGCCGCTGATCTTCTCGTTTACGGCGCTCGGTCACGCGGATCGCTACCTGCCCAAGAATGACGAGAAGACTACCGCCAGCGTGGAGGAGCGGGAGTCGCCGGTGACGGCGTAGGGTGGCCTCATCCCCCCAGCCGTGCGGGGTGTCCTCATCCCCCCACCCCTTCCCCTCCCGAGGGGAAGGGGAGCCAGAGTCGCGGCGTTCCGGCTAGGTTCCCCCTCGCCCCGCGGGGCGAGGAGGTGGCGCGGCAGCGCTGGGGGTGAGGACATTCGGCTCCGCGTGACTCTGTGTGACTCTGTGTGACTCTGTGGCGCCCGTCCTTACCCGTGCCCCTCGTCCCTTACCCGCGCACCGCAGCCAGAATCGCCTCGCGCAGCTTCTGCGCGTCATTGAGGCGCGCGAGCTTACCGCCGGGGTCAAGTTTGTGTTCGCGCACGATCGCCCGCAGCGTACCGAGGCGTAGCTCATCCAGGGCCGCGCGCAACGCTGGCTCGCCTCTGCGCTTCACCAGCGCGAACGGATCGGGAACGCCGCTGCCAAGCTCCGGGCTGGCTCCCGTCACCAGGCGCGGGCGGAACGATTGATTGACGCCACCTTTTTTGCCGCTGGGCGACTCTGGCTCCCCACGCGGCGCGTCAGCCGGTGAGGGCGCCGGCGCATCATGCTCGGAGCCGGCGATGGCGTCGGCCACCCGGCGAGCCAGCGCGGGGTCACGCTCCAATTCAGCGGCCACCGCCCGCAGCGTGCGCGCCAGCGACTCCGGCGCGAACGGCGCTTCTGTCTCCCCCTTGCCCTGTGGGGAAGTGGGCTGGGGGGTTAGGTCCGCTTCTGCCTCCCCTTCTCCTGTGGAAGAGGGGGTCGGGGGGTGAGGTTTCTTCCCCATTGTTTGCTTACGCGGAGTGGCGCCGCCGGTCGTACGGGCGCGGGTGGGCTGGGACAAGGCGCTTTACCTCCTTGGCAAGGGCCATATAGGCTTTCCCGCCGCTGCTGTTCGGCGCAAAGCTGAGCACGCTCTCATTCTCGCGGTGCGCCTTCTCCAGATCCAGATTCTTGGGGATGCGCGTCTCCAGCAGGACGCCCTCGTACTTCTTTTCGAGGATGCCCCAGGTGTCGCGCGCGGCGTTGTTCTCCTCATAGAAGGTCGCGACGACGCCGGTCACTTCGAGGTCCGTCAGATCGAGCTGATCGCGCAGCTCCACGATCGTCGCCTCCAGCTTATCCATGCCGATGAGGCTGAACTCGGTGAGCGCGATGGGGATGAGCACCCGATGCGACGCCGCCAGCGCGTTCTGCGTCAGTAGCCCCAGCGCCGGGGGCGTGTCGAGGATGATGTAATCGAACTCCTGTCCGTGCAGCGCCTTTGCCAGCCGCCATTCGCGCCCCGGCCGCGCCGCCAGCTCCACATCCACGTTTTGCAGTCGCTCGTCGCCCGGCACGATCCAGACGTTTTCTTCATTGGTCTGCGTGATGAGCGTCTCCAACTTGCGCTCGCCCACCAGCACGTCATAGAGCGATGGGCGCGGATGCACCCGGCCCGTGAGCGCGTAGGTGGCGTTGGCCTGTCCATCCACATCCACGACGAGCACGCGGTTATTCAGCCGGGCCAGACCGGCGGCGAGATTGACGGCGGTGGTCGTCTTGCCGACGCCGCCCTTATTGTTGGCGATACAGATAGCGGTCATGGGGTTTCCTCCGGGGCTGCCGGTTTCTCGTTCGCGGAGCGGTCGCGCCTGATGCCTGCCAGGCGTCGCGCCGCGAGTGTAGCACGGAGCCATCGGGGCGTCAAAAATGGGGTGACGTTTGGGCGTGCGGTTGGAGGAGGGTAGCTAGCGCGCCGATCCCGCCGCCGGCTGGTACTCCGGCGTGTAGGACCGCCCGCCGATGCGCGGCTTACCGGTCGCCCGTTGGTAGCCGTTCACCTGCGCCGCGCCACAGTGGAAGCAGATGGCCGCGTCATCGCGCACCCGGTTCCCACAATCCCAGCAGCAGCCCGCCGCGACGCGCAGCGGCTCCACGTTCACGCTGGGCGCCGGCGTTGGCGAGGCGACAGGCGCTCCCGTCGGCATGACTGCCCGGGGCGGCTGGGTGGGGGCCGCGCGCCGCTCCGGGATCAGCGCCAGCGCGACGCGCAGCGCGCCAATGAAGATGATCGCCGCATAGATGGCCTGCGCCCCGCCGGGACCGTGGTGGCGCACCCCAAGCACACTCAACGCGCCGCCGATCGCGGTCAGTACAACGCCCATGAGGATGCCCGCGCCCGCGCCGTGTCGCAGCATGACTGTCCCTCTTCTCTTGCCCGTCCTTAGCGAGTTGTGGTTGCCTGCCGCGAGTATAAGCGCACTGCGAGGTATTGCCAAGCGGGTAGCCAAAAGTACGGCTCGCCGCCTCCCCCTTCCCTATAGTGGAAAAGGTTCGGGGGGTTAGGTTCCTTCGGCGTCTTTCCCATGCCAGTGACAGTTGCGACCGAACGCGCGTTGCCACACACATGAACGCGATGGGACGGACGCTCGGCGAAGCGTTGACCCTGACCGGCGAGCGTGCGTACACTTAGACACAACGCCGACGCCCCGGCCACGGTACTCCCCGATCAGCGCGAGGGGCGCACATATGGTAGCGAAACGCGGAGGCGACATGGCAGATGAGCCGCGCCGGAAACCCCGGCAGCGCGCGTCCGCTGGGCCAACGCCTGGGCCGGTGAGCGAGCAGGAGGCGACCGCGCTCGACACAGATGCGCCCGTCCGGCGCACAACGGGCCGCCCGCGTCGCACCCGCGCCCGCGAAAGCACGATCCTCGGCCTTGGCGAGCGCGCCCGCGCGCAGTTCGAGGAACAGCGCCCGATCCTCCCACTGCCGGACCCCTTCTTCGTGACGCTGCCGGAGCTCCGCCAGGCCCTGCTCAACAAACCGCTCGATACGAGCCTGCGCGAGCTGGCCGAGGGGATCGCGACGGCGCTCGCCCCCGCCGTCGTCCAGGTATGGATCGCCGACCCGGCTCCCTGGGCCACGGAACAGGCGCGCATCGGCGGCCAGGAGTTGATCCCCATGCTGCGCCCGCGCGCAATGGGCCGCGCCGTCACGCGCGCCTATGCCGAACCGGGCTCCACGCCGGACACGGCAAACTCCCCGGCTTCCTGCGCGCTGCCACGGCTGCCGATGCGCCCCGATCCCCTCATCGAGGAGGTGGTGGCGACCCGCCGGCCTGTGCTGCTCTTCGCCGCCGACGACCATCCCCTGGCCGCCGAGTGGCGCCTGCTCGTGCCATCGGCGCCCCCGCTGGAAGAGCCGCGTGAGGGATCGGACGCCGAGCCGGGCATCGGGACGCTGGCCGCCTATCCGCTGCGAGCGCGGGGACAGTTCCTCGGCGTGCTGCTGATCGGAACCGCCGCACGCCTGCCCGCTCGGCATCTCGCCGCGCTGGAAGAGCTCGCCGACCTCTGCGCGCTGGCCGCGGACCGCGACCGCCTCTTGAGCTACTCGCGCAGCCAGGAGGCGCTGGCGCAGACCGTCGTGCGCCATGCCCCGGTCGCCGTGGCCGTCCTCACCGGGCCGGACCACATCTTCGCGTTGGCCAACTCCACCTTCAGTCTCCTGCTCAATCTCAATGACGAGGCGCGGCTCATTGGCCAGCCGCTGCACGAGGTGGTTCCAGGCCGCTCCGCGAGCCTTGCCGCCAGCCTGCGCCTGGACGCCGTCTACGAGGGCGGCGAGCCGCAGGCCATGATCGAGCTACCCATCCACACGGTAGACCGGGGCATGACGTACTGGAACGTCACCTCGACGCCGCTGCCCGGCATCTCTACAAGCATCGGCGGCGTCCTAGTGGCGGCCGTGGATGTCACCCGGCAGGTGCTCACCCGCCAGCGCGCGCAGGAGGCCGCGGAGGTCGCGCAGGAGCGCATCGGCCAGATGATGACGCTGCACGCCACATCGCTCGCCGTCGCCAGCCAGCTTGGAGCCGACCCGCGCGAACTGCTCGCCGACATCCTGCGCCGGTCCATCGCGCTGCTTGAGGCGCGCGCCGGCGTGGTCTACGTGCGCGACCCGCGCCACGGCGACCTGGAGGTGACGGTCTGCCAGGGGCTGCGCGGCGACTACCTCGGCAGCCGCATCCGCGTCGGCGAGGGGCTGGCGGGGCGTGTCGCGGCGACGGGCCAGGGCACCATCGTGGGCGACTATCGCACGTTCCCCTTCCAGCCGGGCATGTATGCGGATGAGGAGCTCAACGCCGTCATCGCCGCGCCGCTGATCGCGCATGGGCAGGTCGTCGGCGTGCTGGATGTGCTTGACGACGCCAATCGCCGCGCCTTCAGCGACGACGATCTCTGGCTGCTGGAGCTCTTCGCCGCGCAGGCCGCCCAGGCCATTGAGAACGCGCGCACCTTCGTGCAGCTTGAGCACGCCTATCGCAAGCAACGCGAGCTCGACCGCATGAAGGACGACTTCATCGCCACCGCCTCCCATGAGCTACGCACGCCGCTCACGGGCATCCAGGGGTTTCTTGATCTACTGCTGGACTATCCCGGCTCACGCGATGAAGAGACGGCGCTGGACTTTCTCTCGCGCGCCTCAGACTCCGCCCAGGAGCTTGCGGAGATCTCCGAGCGCCTCTTACAGACATCGCGGCTGGACACCGGCCGAATCGAGCTGCATCTTGGTCCGGTGCGTCTGGCCACGGTGGTCGAAGCGGCGCTGCGGCCCTTCCGCGAGCTGCAACAGGCGCAGGGAGTCACGCACGAGCTAGCGATGGAGGTATCGCCGGAGATCTACGTGCGCGCCGATCTGGGCCGATTAAAGGAAGTGCTCGATAACCTCGTCTCCAACGCGATCAAGTACAGTCCGCATGGCGGGCGGGTGCTGGCGCGTTGCGTCACCGCCGGTGTCCCGGAGACGGAGCGCGCGCGGGCGGGCGCCGTGGAGAACATCGAGGAGCGGCCGACGCTGGTGATGCAGCCACTCAGTGCGGATGAGCTTGACCCGGAGTACGACCCTTCGCAGCCCGCGCCGGCCCTGCTCGACGCCGTGCGCGACGCCGCGTACTACGTCGTCACCATCCACGACGAGGGCATGGGCATCCCCGATGAGGAGCGTCCGCGCCTCTTTGGGCGCTTCTCGCGGTTGGACTCCGCGCGGATCAGTCAGATTCGCGGCACCGGCCTGGGGCTGTATATCTGCCGCCAGATGATGCGTGCGATGGGCGGCGACGTCTGGCTGCACGAGAGCGCGCCCAATCGGGGCAGCGTCTTCGCGCTGGCGCTGCCGGCCTTCGTCGCGGCCGAGGACGATCAGGTGGAGACGGCGCCCGTTCCGGGTCTGCGCCAACAGCAGAGCCGCCGCTGATGGAGGCGCCGCCAGCCGCTCCCCGCGAGACGCGCCGCCTCACCACGCTGCGCCGCCGGGCCGCCGCACGCTATCCGCTGCGCGATGTAACGCTCGCCATTCCGGGAGCGCGGCGCCCCTACACCATCGCCCTGCCGGCCAACCCCGACGATCCGCTGGACCACTTCGCGGCGACGACCCCACTCGATCCGGCGACGGCGACCACCGAGCGGGAGGACGGGCGACTCGCCGCGCGGGAAGCGGCGCGCATGGTGTCGGCGGGCGTCCACATGCCGTACTGGGCGACGCTCTGGGCCAGCGGGCAGGCGCTGGCGGAGGCGCTGCTGGCCGAGGTGGGCGTCCTCATCCCCCCCGCCCCTTCCCCTCCCGAGGGGAAGGGGAGCCAGAGGCGGCGCGTCTCGGCGATGGAGCTTGGCTGCGGCCTGGGCGTGACGGCCACGGCGGCGCTCGATCTGGGCGTCTCGCTGCTGGCGGCGGACTGCTTCACGGAGGCGCTGCTCTACTGTCGGTACAATACTTTGCGCAACACGGGACGCGCCTGCCGCACTCTGCCGCTGGACTGGCGCACGCCGGCAGGACGCGCCGCCTGCGTCGCTCGCGGTCCGTTCGATCTGCTGCTGGCGGCCGACGTGCTCTATGAGGAAGAAGATATTCTCCCGCTGCTCGATCTCGCTCCCACGCTGCTGCGGCCAGGGGCGCGCTTCTGGCTGGCGGCGCCGGGTCGCCGCGTCTCGCGGTTATTCGTGGCGGCGGCGGAGACGCGCGGCTGGCGGGACACGCCGACGGTCTACGCGCGCGATTGGCCGGAGCTTGGGGCGGCGCGCGTGACGGTCCATCGCTATCAGATGGCGTGAGGCGGGGGCACGGGTAACGCAGAGTCACGCGGAGTGACACAGAGTCACGCAGAGTCACGCAGAGTCACGCGGAGTGACACAGAGTGACACAGAGTGACACAGA
>DATEGV010000263.1:0-17995 GCA_035279925.1 Ktedonobacterales bacterium
TGCGGCAGATGGCCGGTGTGTTGCCGAGCTGCTCGGCCGCCGCCTTCACCGCCTCCACGACATTGCGCTTCGCCTGCGCCTCCGAGTCGCAACCGCCCAGCTCGCGCAGGGTGCGCGCCGCCGCCACGGTGCCGCCCCACGTGCGAAAGTCTTTCGCGGTAAAGTCTTGCCCCGTGACGCCACGCAGGTATTCGTTGACATCCGAAGATTCGACGACACGCCGCTCGCCGGTGTCATCCACGTACTGAAACAACTCGTGTCCCGGCAGTTCCTGACAGCGTTTGACGACCCGGGCAACCCTCCTGTCCGTCACCTCCGCCACATGGCGCTTCCCGCTTTTGCCCCGAAACTCAAAGCGCAACGTTGAGCCTGACACCTCGACGTGCCGGTTCTCGAGAGTGGTCAACCCGAATGACTCGTTCTCCCGCGCATATTCGGCGTTGCCGACGCGAATGTCGGTCTCATCCAACAGGCGCGCAATCGTCGCGAGTACCTTCTCGCGCGGCAACCCAGGCCGGCTCAGGTCGGCGCTGACCTGTTCGCGGAGATGCGGGAGCGCCTGCGCGAACGCGACCATACGCGCATATTTCGTCTCGTCCCGCACCGCGCGCCATCGCGGATGGTAGCGATACTGCTTACGTCCCTTCTCGTCACGGCCCGTTGCCTGAATGTGACCGCGCGAGGTCGGCGCGATCCACACGTCTTTCCAGGCGGGCGGTATGGCGAGGGCCAGGATGCGCGCGAGAAGTCGCTCGTCATTGACGCGCGCGCCATCAACGCCGATATAGCGAAAGTCCTGACCGGCGCGCTCCCGGCGTATCCCAGGCATCGAGTCGTTCACGTACCGCAGCCCGGCCTCCTTGGCCGACTCCGCTGGATCGCCCTCCACCCAGGCGGATCTGGCTGCTCGATGTCCCTGCGCTGGTGTGTCGTTTTGGGCTTGCATACTCATCCTTATGTCGCGTCCGCATTCGGCGTCCGTAGTTGGCGACCACGACTCGTCTCGGGTGTCCCACATCGGGCCATATCACGTCGCGATGACGCATCGCGCATGCCATGAGGCGCGCGCCATCCGTACACCAAGCAGTTTCGACAACCGCAAGTCATACCGTGATTGTGTGGACGGCAAGCCACAGGTATAATACGGGCGTTCTTGTTTATCGTTCCCGCGCCAGTCGCGCCGCGGAGCGGACCCGTAGCCCCTCGCCACGAGTCCGCGACTTTCGGGCGCTCGGCGAATATCTAGAAGCGAGGCGGATGTAGCGCGCTATGGATGACGCTATAACAGAGTTTGTACTGGCGCTGGAGTCCAAGCGAAAGTCAAGTCAGAACACGCTTGGCGCCTACCGCACTGACCTCAGGCAGTTGAGCGACTTTGTCCGCCAACACGCGGCCGTTTCGTGGGCAGACGTAACGCCGGCCATGATTGCCGACTTCGTGCTCCACCTGCGCGAACGCAAATATGCGACTACCTCCATCGCGCGCAAAGTCGCCGCGCTGAAGTCCTTTTTTCATCATCTCCTCGCGACCGAGGCCATCGCGCGCGATCCGGCGGCCGCGGTGCAAGCGCCGAAAGTTGAGAAGTACCTGCCACGCGCGCTCCAGCCCACTGAAATCGAGCGGCTCTTCGCGGCCGTGCAAGCGGCGGGTGGGGTTGCCCAGCGCGACCTGGCGATGCTGCATGCGATCTACTCGACGGGCATGCGCGTCACCGAGTTGGTCTCGCTGAACCTCACCCATGTGGACCTCACCCGTGGCGAGGTGCGCTGCGCTGGGCGCAACCGGCGCGAGCGCGTGCTGCCGCTGTCGTTGGCGGCCCAGAACGCGATTGCGAACTACATGGAGGGCGTCCGGCGCGCGCTCCTGCGCGATGGTGACCAGCCGGCGCTCTTCCTGAATCACCACGGCAAACGGTTGACGCGCCAGGGGTTCTGGCTCATCATCAAGGGCTATGCCCGTGAGGCCGGAATCGCCGAGATTACCCCGCACACTCTGCGCCATTCGTTCGCGCTCGACATGCTCGGCCGTGGGATGGAGTTGCGCTCGGTCCAGGAACTCCTGGGCCACGCCAACATCTCGACAACGCACATCTACCAGCAGCTTCGCCGCGCGCAACTCGTAGCGGTGTCCTAGCCTGTTCTACGCCCTCATGCTCATCGAGCCGGTGTTTCGTCATCCTTTGACGCGCCGGCTCGTATCATTGACGTTGTGAGAGGAGCGCCACTATGAGTGAACGGCTCACCGAATCACCGAGCAGCGACCAGGCGCGCGAGGCGGCGGACGCGATTCGCGCCGCCTGCCCGACTCAGCCCCGCGTGGCCATCGTGCTCGGGACGGGCCTTGGCGGATTGGCCGAGCAGATCGAGCGACCCACCGCCGTCAATTACGTTGACCTGCCGCACTTCCCCCGCTCGACCGTTCTTGGACACGTTGGCCGGCTGATCCTCGGCACACTGGCCGGCGTGCCCGTCGCCGCGATGCAGGGGCGTTTTCATCTGTATGAGGGGTACTCGCCCCAGCAGGTGGTCTTTCCGATTCGCGTGCTGCGACTGCTTGGCGCCGACACCGTCATCGTCACCAACGCCGCCGGCGGTCTGAGTCCCGCGCACTCTGTTGGAGACCTCATGCTCATCAGCGACCACATCGGATTGCCTTCGATGGCGGGACTCAATCCGCTTCGTGGCGAGAACGACGAAGCGGTTGGGCCACGCTTTCCGCCGATGGTGGACGCCTACGATCCGCGGCTGCGACGCCTCGCTCTGGACGCGGCTGCCCACCTGGGTATCACACTGCACGAGGGTGTCTACGCGATGGTCAGCGGTCCAAACTACGAGACACCCGCCGAGCTGCGCTTTCTGCGCGTGGCCGGAGCGGACGCGGTTGGCATGTCCACCGTGCCGGAGGTGATCGCGGCGCGGCACATGAGCATGGATGTCCTCGCGGTGAGCTGCGTCACCAACGTGGCGCTGCCGCCACTGGACGCGGCTCCGGCTGAGGCCACGCATGCGGAGGTGGTCGCGGTCGCCAACGCGGCGGGCGAGCGGCTGGGCCGGCTTATCACCCAGGTGCTGGCTACGCTCCCCACGTCGCGTTGAGCCGTGGCTTGCCGGTCTGCGTAGAGAGACCAGCTACCCCGACACGATCACCGAAGCGTCATATTTGTAGTACGCGCCGTGCTGGCCCTGCGCGTACGCCTCGAGTTCGTACCTGCCGGCGGCGTTGGGCGCAAGGACCGTCCACGTCGCCACACCATCCCCGTTCGTCACCGCTGGCGCGGGCCACGCGCTCAGCAGCGGAGTCACGCCGTCGCTTGGCGCCCGCAGCACGCACTGGAGTCCTGTCAGCGGCGCGTTTCCCGCCGATGAGCGCGCCGTGACGGTAACGACGAGTTGCGCACCGGGCGCGGCCACGTGCGGCGACACGAGAACCGTCAATGTGAACGGACCCGATGGGACGGCGGTGGCGCTCTCCGTCGCCGTGGCCGTGGCGGAGCCGGGCGTGTTGCCGGAGGCGCCGCCACTTGTGGCGGTTCGCGTGCTCGTCTTTGCGCTGCCGCCCGCGCCGCTGAGCCCGCGCGCCAGACCGCCCACCGCCAGACCGCTGAGCGCGCAGACCGTCAGAACCAACGCGACGACCAGCGGCGTCGCTCCTCCGGCTCGTTTTGATGTGCGCACGTGGGTCATCCTCCTGTGGCCGTGGCCCTAACGGCACGTATGCGGCATGCCGCCAGACCGTCATTCGCGGCGCGGTCCGATCACAAACGCGAGTGCGGGTGCGCCTTCTCGAAGTCGGCGAGGCGTACCTCCGGCTCGTTCGATAGCAGCGCGGAGAGATCCAGCACGCGCGTATCGGCCGCCAGCAGCGCGGGACCGCGCCGCGCGCTCGCCAGGTGACCCAAGCCGCGGCGGCGTAGCAATTCCTCCGCGAGCAGCACATAACCCGCCCAATGCGACGGGTTTGACGTCCGCTCCCAGATCGGCGTTCCGTAGCGAAAGGACTGCTCGTAAAACTCATTGGCCCCAATCGCGAAGGGAAAAAGCTTCTTACCCAGAATCTCGCCTTCGACCTCACCCGCCTGCTTGAGCGCCTGGACGATTTCAAGCAGACGTCGGCTTCTCGGTTCGCAGCGTGTCAATAGGAGACCTGCCAGCGCGATGTCGTGGCCAGACCCGCGCGCCCGCTCCAGCAGCCGCAGTGTCGCCTCCGCGCCTTCCAGCGACGGAATCTCCGGAACGAGCGGAATGATGACCTCATCGCACGCGACAAGCGCGTTCGTCACGAGCGGGCCGCCCTCGGCCGGGTAATCGAGGAGCGCAATGTCAATAGCGTCCGCGAGGCCCGCGATGAGACCCTGGAGGACGCGCTCCGATTGCAGAAACGCCGCGGCGTCGGCCAGCACGTCATCCCAGGGCAACGCCAAGATATAGCCGCCGGACCAACTGGGCTGCGACGCCAGCCGCACGGGCAGGCGTTCCGCGCCGAGCGCCGTTCGCGCCGATTCCAACAGCGGCGTCATTCCCGCCGGAGTCAGTCGCAACGACGAGATGACGCCCGCCAGTTCACCATGGTCATCATCGGGCCAGATATCTCGCAGCGAGGCGGTCGTTGTGCCTGGTTGCGCCAGGTCAACTACCAGCACGCGCGCCCCATACAGCGCGAGCAATCGAGCGAGCATGGATACCGTGGTTGACTTCCCTTGCCCGCCCTTGCGGATCGCTACGCCAATGGTGTGCGGCATTCCTGCGTCCTACCTGTGTACCGTCTCACGCCGTCCGGAGTCGCGCCGTCAGTATTGCAGCCGGGTCCGCGCGGTGTCAAGCTGACTGGCCGCTCTGGCTCAGCCCTCAAACGCCAGTCGGGAGCTGCAACGTGACATGCTGGCGCCGCGTTGACGCGCGCGAGATGGACCGGCCTATTCAGCACACACGCATGGCGCCGCGACCGCACAGGCCGTATAATGAGGCGGCTATAGGCCGCCGGGTCCGCGCTCGCCATCACTTGGAGAGCGAGCGGACATGCCGATGTTGGAGGGCAGCATGGAACAACTGACCAACCTGGTCGTCTCAGAAGGCGAGCTTGGCAACATCGCTCGCGTTTTGGGGCGGCTGACGCAGGATACGGGAGCCAGTCACGTGCTGCTCCTCGATAAGAGCGGCCAACTCATCTCCACGCAAGGACAGGGCGGTCAACGGGATGTGATCGCGCTGGGCGCGCTGCTGGCCGGCGCCTTCTCCTCGTCTCGGCAGGTCGCGGAGATCCTCGGCGAGAAGGACTTTCGCAGTATCCTCCAGCAAGGCGTCCACGAGAGTATGTACACCAGCCTCATCGGCGATCAGTGGCTACTGGTGATCGTCTTCGACCGGCAGACGCATGTCGGCCTTGTCAAGGTGCTTGCGCGCAAGGCGACCGACGAGATGGAGCGCGTGCTGGTTCGCGTCCGCGCGGGTGGCGCCCAGGCGAAAGAGCAGGTCGTCAACGTTCAGTTCCGCGACTCCGTGGCCAACACCATAGACCTGTTGTTCCAGGACTGAGGGACGTATGGCCCTCATCAACGTCGCCAGTCGCGAGATCCACTGCAAGATCGTCTACTACGGCACCGGCTACTGTGGCAAGACGACGAATCTTCAGTACATCCACGCGCACGCTCCCCAACAAGCGCACGGCGATCTGCTCTCCATCGCGACTGAGAGTGAGCGCACGCTCTTCTTTGATTTTCTGCCGCTCGATTTGGGAGCGGTTCATGGCTTCCGCGTCCGGTTCCATCTCTACACAGTGCCCGGCCAGGTGCTATATGAGCGGACGCGCCTCGCCGTCCTCAACGGCGTTGATGGTATTGTGTTCGTAGCGGACTCCTCGCCCGACAAGCTTGAGGAGAACTTTCAGAGCGTCATCGAACTCGAGTCAAACATGCGAAAAGCGGGGAAGAGTTTAGGAGACTTTCCCTTCGTGATGCAGTGGAACAAACGTGACTTGCCTGGCGCGATTCCGACCGCAACGCTGGATCGCTACCTCAACCGGCGACGAGTCGAGGCGTTTAGCGCGTCGGCCATCACCGGCGAGGGCGTGTTCCCGACCTTGCGCGCCATCTGCAAAGCCGTCATGGGCAGGTTGTGATCCCCGCGGAAAGGAGCGGAAGCGATGCGTGCGCTGCTCAGCGTCAGCGACAAATCCGGCATTGAAACCCTGGCTCGCGCTTTACAGAGTCGCGGGTGCGAGTTGATCTCCACCGGCGGCACAGCCCAGACCCTGGGCGCGGCCGGCATTCCCGTCCGCTCCGTCTCCGACGTGACTGGATTCCCGGAGATACTGGGCGGGCGCGTCAAGACACTCCACCCCGCGATTCACGGTGGCATCCTCGCGCGCCGGGCCGACGACGAACACATGGGAGAGCTGGACGCTCACGGGATTGCGCCGATTGACCTTGTCGTCTGCAACCTCTACCCGTTCTCAGAGACCATCGCCGGTCCCAACGTTACGCTCGAATCCGCGCTGGAGGATATTGACATCGGCGGCGTCACTTTGCTGCGCGCCGCCGCCAAGAACTTCCGCGATGTCGTGGTGATCGTGCGTCCTTCCGACTATCCGGGGGTGCTCTCCGAGCTCGAAGATGACGGCGCCGTGAGCCTCGAAACGCGCCGCCGTCTGGCAGCCATCGCCTTTCAACATACCGCTCTCTACGACACCGCCATCGCCGAGTACGTTCGCGGCGGCACCGATGAGGCGCTCTTCCCCGCCGAGCTCACCGTTGGGCTGCGCCGGCTCCAGTCACTCCGCTATGGTGAAAACCCTCACCAGCAGGCGGCGCTCTATGGGTGGGGCTGCCGTGGGCGTGGCTTGACCGACGAAGCCGAAACCGACGGAGAAGTCGCAAGCGCCGGCGTGAGCAGTCACCCCACCGTCGCGGGCGCGCGCCTGCTGCACGGCAAGGAACTCGGCTTCAACAACCTGCTCGATCTGGACGCCGCCCTCGCCACCGTCGCCAGCTTCACCCCACCCACCACAGTCGTCATCAAGCACACGAACCCGTGTGGATTGGCCTGCGGCGATGCGCTTGTGGACTCGTACCGCCGGGCGCATAGCGGCGATCCTGTGGCGGCCTATGGCGGTATCCTCGGCTTCAATCGCGAGGTGGACGCCGCGACGGCAAACGAGCTGTCGCACATCTTCTACAACGCGATCATCGCTCCAGGCTATTCTGATGAGGCGTTCGAAACGCTCTCGAAGAAGAAAAACCTCTGCCTGCTCGCCACCGGAACGCCCATTGGCCCGCGCGCCGTAGCCACCGACGGCCTCGATCCGCATCAACTTGACATTCGCCGCGTCAGCGGTGGCCTGCTCGTGCAGACACCTGACGTCGTCACCGACCATGACGTGCAGTGTACGGTGGTCACGGAACGCGAGCCGACCCTCGAAGAGGTCACGGACCTGCTCTTCGCGTGGAAAGCGGTCCAGCATGTGAAGTCAAACGCGATTGTTTTGGCGAAGAAGCTCATGGTCGTCGGCGTCGGCGCCGGCCAGATGAGTCGCGTCCATAGCGTCCAGATCGCGATTGACCGCGCCGGCGACCGCGCGCGTGGCAGTGTCCTGGCCTCGGACGCTTTCTTCCCGTTCTCCGACGGCGTGGAGACCGCCGCGAAAGCAGGTGTCACCGCCGTCATTCAGCCTGGAGGCTCCGTGCGCGACGAGGAGTCCATTCGCATGGCGAACCGCTACGGGATCGCCATGATCGTGACGGGCCAACGCCACTTCCGGCACTAGGACACGCGCTCCTGGCGCGAGCGTCGCTCATTGACGGATGATCGTCTCATCCCTATACTCAGTCACGACAGCGAGCGCCCCTCTCTGCGATGGGCGCGCATCGGCAGCCGGCGCGGGGGAAGGTAGAGGTCAGGATATGCAAATGGACGATGGCCAGCAACAGCAGATTCTGCCGGCGAGTGAGGTCCAGGCGGGCGGGCGCGTGACCCGCCGCCTTCACGTCAACGTGACCGGGCCCGCCGCGCAGGCGCTCGACCCGAAAGAGCTTGCCAAGGCGCTACGACAAGCCGAGCGACGCAACTCCAATCGTAAGCTGGGCCGTCGCGCGCTGCTGGGCGCGGCAGGCCTGGGACTCTGCGCGGGCGCCGTTGAATTCGGGCCAGGCCTCCTCAAAAAGGGCGCACAGTTTACTGCCTCGGAGGTAGCGGACGCATTTAACTCTGGTGTGCAGGCCGGCAAATCGGCGCTGCTGCACGAGCTCACCCAGCTCAAGGACGTTGGCCTGGACGCCGCGATCACCGCCGCTGAGCTGACGAAATTTCTCGCCGACCACTTTATCATTCCCCTTTCAGAACTCGGTGTGCAGATCGAGGGCGACGCCCTACAAGTGCTTGTGAACGCCCTTGCGACCGCGCGTTCCGACCTTTCGCGCATCGGGGTCTCCGTTCCCTGGCTCAATAACCTCGAAGAAACCATCGCCGGCTGGGAGCATAACCTGCCCAATCCCGACGACCTCAAGCGCTATGTGGATCAGGACATTGTCAGCGCGGAGAAGTACCTGCGTTACCTGAAAGCCGCTGTCGTGCAAGAACAGTCTGCTAAGGTCACGCTTCCGACACCGGCCGCGCCGACACCAACCAATGGCGTGACGATTCCCACCGAGACGCCGTAAACCGTCTACCGAATCGTTCCAGGTGGTATACTGAAGCGCCCGCGTGACGCAACGCGGGCGTCGTGTCGCGCCCGTTCGTTTCTGTGTCGCGACCACGTTAGGCTCGCTTGCTAACCCGCGAAGGAGAGTCCATGCCAGACTTTCAGGTGGTGGCGCCGTTTCAGCCAACCGGAGATCAACCCGGAGCCATTGAGAAACTGACGGAAGGTCTGCGCAACGAGACAAAGTTTTCAACGCTGCTCGGGGTTACCGGCAGCGGCAAGACGTTCACAGTCGCGCATGTCGTCCAGCAGATACAGAAGCCGACGCTCGTGCTCGCGCCGAACAAGACGCTGGCGGCCCAGCTCTACGCCGAGTACAAAGAGTTCTTTCCGAACAATGCGGTCGAATACTTCGTCAGCTATTACGACTACTATCAGCCGGAGGCCTACATTCCCCGCACCGACACCTACGTCGAGAAGGAGAGCCAGGTCAACGAGGAGATCGAAAAGCTGCGCCTCTCCACCACCCGCAGCCTCTTTCAGCGCCGCGACGTGCTGATCGTCGCCTCCGTCTCGTGCATCTACGGCCTCGGCTCGCCAGAGGAGTACGGCGAAGTCGTGCTGACCCTGAAGCAGGGCGAAACGCGCCGCCGCGACCGCGTGCTGCGCCATCTCACCGACATCCAATACGAACGCAACGATCAGAACTTCGTGCGCGGCAAGTACCGTGTGCGTGGCGACGTGTTGTAGATCTATCCCTCATACGAGGATTTGGCCGTGCGCGTCGAGTTCTTCGGCGACGAGATCGAGCGCATGGTCGAGATTGATCCGCTGACCGGCGAGATTCTCGGCCAACGGGCGCGGCTGGACATCTATCCCGCCAAGCATTGGGTCACAACGCAGGAACGGCTGAACCACGCGATCGTGGGCACCGAGGAAGAGCTTGCGGTTCGCCTCAAAGAACTTGAGGGCGAGGGCAAGCTGCTCGAAGCGGCGCGGCTGCGGCAGCGCACCAACTTCGACGTCGAGATGCTGCGTGAGACGGGCATCTGCTCCGGCATCGAGAACTACTCGCGGCACCTCGCGGGCCGGCAGCCGGGCGACCAGCCCTGGACGCTGCTCGACTACATGCCCGACGACTTCCTGCTGGTGGTGGATGAGTCGCATGTCGCGCTGCCGCAGGTGCGCGGCATGTTCAACGGCGACCGCGCGCGCAAGCAGGTGCTCGTAGACTTCGGCTTCCGCCTGCCGTCCGCGCTGGATAACCGTCCGCTGACCTTCGACGAATTCCTCAAGCATCTCCACCAAGCCGTGTTCGTCTCCGCGACGCCTGGGCCGTTCGAGTACGAGCACAGCCAGTCCATCGTGGAGCAGCTTATCCGACCGACAGGCGTGCTCGACCCACAGATCACCGTGCGACCGACTGAAGGGCAGATTGACGATCTGCTGGCCGAGATTCGCCGCCGGACCGATCAGAGCCAGCGGGTCCTGGTGACGACGCTCACCAAGAAGATGGCGGAAGACCTCGCGGACTACTTGCAGGAGATGGGCGTCAAAGTCCATTATCTGCACTCCGAGATAGATACGCTCGAACGCATCGAGATTCTGCGCGATCTACGGCTCGGCGTCTATGACGTGGTGGTCGGCATCAACCTGCTGCGCGAGGGCCTTGATCTGCCGGAGGTTTCCCTCGTCGTGATCCTCGACGCCGATAAGGAAGGCTACCTTCGCTCCGCCAATTCGCTCATCCAGACGATTGGCCGCGCCGCGCGCCATATCGAAGGCTCCGTCATCATGTACGCCGACAAGATGACCGATTCGATGCGCCGCGCGATAGATGAGACCAACCGCCGACGGGGTATCCAGACGGAGTACAATGTCGAGCATGGCATCACGCCCGTCGGCATCAAGCGCGAGGTGCGCACGCTCTCCGACCGCATTCGCGCCACCGACACGGCCGCGCAGCCGGGGCAGGATGGCGCGGTCTCCATCGCGACACTGCCACGCGACGAGGCAGTGCGTATGATCAAGGAACTCGAATCCCAGATGCGCCGCGCCTCGAAAGAGCTCGAATTCGAGCGGGCGGCCACCCTGCGCGATCAGATCATCGAGCTGCGACGCGGCATGCTTGAATAGTCGCGGCGCCCGCCACTGGAGAACTTCCGCGCATGGATCAAGATACCGTGTACGATGGCCACGTCGAACAGAACGCGGCGGGCTGGTTTCTCGCGTTCCTCGGCGACCTGCCCGGCTGCGCCGCCCGCGCCAGCAGTCAACCCGCTGCCCTCGACGCCCTTACCGCCGCGATACCTGGCTACTTCGACTGGCTGCGCGCTCACGATGAGTACACGCCGGTGGTGCACGGCCCCTTCCGCGTCGCTCCAGTGAGTTCAGTCGTCCTGCCCGCGGGCCATCAAGGGGGATTCTATCCCTTCGATTCCGTTCCCGTGACGACAGACGACCTGGACCTGCGGCTCGCCATCCTCGAATGGACATACGCTGATCTCGCTCGTTTCTCCGGCGCGGGGCCGATACAGGCTACTGGCGGTTCCGCCGCCGACCTCGTGCGCGCACTCGTGCGACAGCAGCTCTGGCTCGTGTCGCGGCTGGATGGGCAGCCACCGGCCGTTTCAATGGAGGAGTTGACACGAGCGTCCACGGACCAGTTGCTCCACACGGCGCGAGTGGGCGTCGCCCGACTGCGGAGCGCCTCAGACGTGGAGCGCCAATCTGTCTACGAGCGTGACGGCGAGCGGTGGTCCTTGCGTAAAGTGCTGCGGTGTGCCGTATTGAATGCGCGCGGAGCGCTGACCGCGCTCAACAGATAAGAGGCGCTGATGTCCGCGACGTATCCAGGCTATCTGGCGCTGCACGAGACTGGTGAACTTGCTCGCCGCGCGGCGCGCGCGTGGGAGATGTTGCGCTGCTGCACCGTCTGTCCGCAGAACTGCCCGGTGGACCGGATCGGCGGCAAAACCGGCGCGTGCCACTCCGCCACGGAGACTATCATTGGCTCGTGGAATCTACATTGGCGCGAGGAGCCGCCGATCACCGGCACGCGCGGCGCCGGCACGATCTTCTTCGGGGGGTGCCAGGCCCGCTGTACGTACTGTCAGAACTTCTGGCTCAGCCAGCAAGGTAACGGACTGCGCGTTGGGCCGGAGCGACTGGCCGAGATGATGCTCTCACTCCAGAAGAAGGGCGCGCACAACCTGGATCTCGTCACGCCAACCCACTTCGTCCCACAGATCCTCAAGGCGCTCGTCATCGCCGCCGACCGTGGTCTGCGCATCCCGCTCGTCTACAACTGCGCCGGCTACGAGCATCTCCACACGCTGCGCCTCCTGGATGGTGTCGTAGATATCTACCTGCCCGACGCCAAATACGCCAGCGACGCCGAGGCCCTGCGCACCTCCAAGATGCATCACTACGTGGAATACAACCGCGCGACGCTGAAAGAGATGTATCGGCAGGTGGGCGGCCTCGTCGTGGACGAGCAGGGCATCGCCGTGCGCGGCCTTATCGTGCGCCATCTCGTCATGCCGCATCGTCACGCGGGCAGCGCCGACGTGCTGCGCTGGATGGCCGCCGAGCTTGGTCCCGATATCGGCCTCAGCGTCATGGATCAATACTTCCCCGCCTACAAAGCGCACAATGATCCCGACCTGAACCGGCGCCTGCTCTGGACGGAGTATCGCGAAGTGCTCGATGTGCTCGAAGATCTCCCGTTCGAGAATCTCTTCCTGCAAGAAGATCTCACCGCTCTCGACCTCACCAGCGCGATCTGACACTCATGGCAACCGCACGGTGTTAGGGTCGCTGTGGCGTCGCTCAGATCATCCACGATGGCCGCTCGTGTGTAGTCCGTAGTGCCGAGGGTTTGCGGCGCGGCGTCTGAGGCGCGCACGGACCCGCCAGCAACGCTCGCGGAGCGCTGACCGGTTGCTCGCGAGGCGGAAAGCGGCCCGTGTTTACATTGTTGGGCCGCGTTATAATACCAGATGGACGTGTCAGCGCGGCAATGAGACATGGTCCCGGTTATACTCAGCGACGGGGGGCACTATGAGCGACACGGCCACATTGGGCCGGCTCTTCTCCAGCATCGAAAGCGACCTCCTCACGGTAGATCGAACCTTTCAGAACCACGCGACTTCCCAGCTGGAGATGTTGAACTCCGCGGTCGTCCATGTGCTGAGTTCGCCGGGCAAAAAGCTGCGCACCGCTCTGACGCTTTTGTCGGGCAAGCTGATTGACTACCGCTTCGAGAAACTCCTTCCGCTGAGTGTCTCGCTCGAGATGGTCCACCTGGCAACTCTCGTACATGATGACATCGTGGACGACGCGAGCACGCGCCGCGGCATCCCCACCGTCAACGCCATCTACGGCAACAACATCGCGATACTGCTTGGCGATTACCTGTTCGCCAAGACGGCGGGTCTGGTGGCCGATGTAGAGGATTTCCGCATTGATCACCTCTTCTCCGACACAGTCGCCCGTATCTGCGAGGGCACCATCATCGAGATGCTTTCCACGCATCGCCTGGACCTCTCGATTGACGCCTATCTGGAACGCATCAGCCGTAAAACGGCGTGCTTAATGTCCGCCTGCTGCAAGGGCGGCGCGATCGTCGCAGGCGGCACGGACGCGCAGATCGCGCTCTTGGAGCAGTATGGAGCGAATCTCGGCATGGCGTTCCAAATCATTGACGACGTGCTCGATTACTCGGGAACCGAGGCGTCCGTCGGCAAACCGACCGGCAACGACCTGCGCCAGGGACTTGTCACGCTGCCGCTGATATACGCGCTGCGTGGCGAGCACAATGGCCGGGCCGAGCGCGTGAGTCAGCTTCTCGAGCAGTCAGCGCCCGTCGAAGGCGAGGTGCAGGACGTTGTGCGCTGGGTCGCGGCGGGATCTGCCCTCACCGAGGCGACCGACCTCGCGCGCCACTATGCCGCGCGTGCTCGCGCAGTCCTCTCCGAGTTCGGCTCGTCACCAGAACGCGCTGTGCTGGATGAGCTTGTGGACTTCGTCGTCGCGCGCAGCCACTAACAGCGGGAACACACAACCATGACGACCAGCGCACCCACGCCCAGCCCGGAACTGCGCGCCCGATTCGAGGCCGCGGGCGGCAAACCCATCTACGTGCGGCGCATGTTTGGTCGCATCGCCCGCGCATATGACCTCATCAATCGCGTGATGACCGGCGGACTCGATCGGCGCTGGCGTGCCTTCGCCGTCCGGCAAATCGCGCTCGACTCTGGCCAGACCGCTCTGGATGTCGGGACCGGCACCGGCGACCTCGCCATCGCCCTTGCCCGTGTCAGCGCCCCCGACAGCCGGATCGTCGGCGTTGACTTCACGCCTGAGATGTTGGAGATTGGTCGCCGCAAGCTCGTCAAACTGAACCTCACCGATCGCGTGCGCTTCGAGCAGGGCGACGGTGAGGATCTCGCGTTCGCCGACGCCAGCTTCGACGCCTGCGCCTCGGCGTTCGTCGTGCGCAATCTCGCGGACCTGCCGCACGGCTTCGGCGAGATGTTGCGCGTCGTCAAGCCCGGTGGCAGAGTCGTCTGTCTGGAGATCAGTCACCCATACAACCCTGTCTTCGCCACCCTGTTTCACCTCTACTTCGACCGCATCGTGCCCATCCTTGGCAAGCTCATCAGCAGGTCCGGCGAGGCGTACAGCTACCTGCCCGCTTCCGTCAGCGCATTTCCTAACGCCGCGCGTCTCCAGCAGATCATGGAAGCCGCCGGTTGGAGCGATGTGCGCTACTACCATCGCCTCGGCGGCGTCGTCGCCATCCACATCGCCGTCAAGCCGCTCGCTAGCTAGCCGCGCCTCCAGTCACGCCGAACAAAACCTTACGGGACATAACGTCCGTTCAAGTCTGCCCGGCACGCTGGCGTGGCCGATGGGATTGAACCCGCGTGGTTTTCTGTGCGCCGGCCGTTTACGGCCGCGAAGACGACGAGCCCGGCGTCACTGGTTCATCGCGCTGCAATTGCTTGCGCCGCAGTAGACCTGTTTCCCACCGATGACGTACGCGACCGACGACGTGGCGATCGGCGATCCCGCCTGCTCGTTCGCCAGCGCCTGGAAGCGTATGACCGCGAACGACTTCACTGGCTCACTGCCCGTGACGTTAAACGCGATGGCGCCGCCAACGCCAAGGTATGGGTGATTCAAGTCAAATTGGAGCAACTGATCGCGTACGCTTGTCGGATTAGGATACGCCAGCGCGCTCGATTTCCCGAATCCACGGGCGCTGGCCGCCAACAGCACACGCGCCGCGTCGTAGCTGAGTATCGAAGTACCATCGGGGCCGTTGATGCCAAACGGCTCGGCGGTCGCGCCAAATTGGCCAAGGTAATTCTCGTCGAAGAGCGTTCCCTGATCGGCGGGCAGCGCCAGCGCGTTCGGCTCACCGGAGTCCGCGAGGCTCGCCAGATACATGTCCGACAATGCGGCGGGATTGCTTCGCGCCACCGCCACCGCCGGATTGTCCGTGTCGCCCACACCATAGAGCGCGGGCGAGTAGGCGCGGCTCCCCGCCAGCACCCGCAGCTCACTGTTCGAACCAACCAGACCAAGCGACCGGTTCAGCCGGTATACCGCCTGCGTGAGGTTGATGGCGTCCAGCGAGCCGCCATCAAGGTAGATCAGGCTATCACCTTCACTGCGAGCCTGACGCGCCACCTGGTCGAAACCGGACTTCTGCCCCGTCGTGTACGCCGCCTGGTGAACCACGACCCCCGCGCCGTTTGCGTCGCGCTTCTGTACCTCCGTGATGAAGCTTTGCGCCGCGGCGGCGCTGACGGCATCCTGTGGATCCTCAAGGACCATCACACTCTGCGCGTTCATGTTGTCAATCGCGCTGTCGGCCAGCGCCTGCGCCTGTCGCGAATCCGATGGCGTCATCGCGAAGAAGTGGCCGGCCCCGCCGCCGAGGTTGTCGTCGGTAGCGGCCGGAGAGAGGATAGCGAGTCCGCTGGGTTGCAACGCGGCGACCGCCAGACGAGTCTGATACGCCTCCGGCCAGCCAATGATGCCGACGAGATGCTGCGCGTTCTGCGCCCGAATCTCCTGGAGCAGGAGATCTGAGGCCGCCGTCGCGTCATCTGGCGACTGGCCGGAGTTCAAGATGAGCACCCGCAGCTTGACGCCATTGGGCAGCAGATTCAGGCGATTGATATCCTGCTGGGCCAGGAACACGCCCTGCAACTCTGAGCGCGCCCCCCCAATGGCGTCGTCATCCGCAAAGGCCAGACCGACCACCACCGTTACATACGGAGCATGCGATCGGGCGATCTCTGCGTCCGCCTCATAGATGGCGGCTTCGGCGTCGGCCTGGTCTGCGGACACAGCCTGCTGGAAGGAGGTCAGCGCCCCGGAGGCGTCGCCGGAGAGGAGTTTTTGCGCGCCAGCCTGTTTGAGATCGTTGTTCACCCGATTCGTGTCAAAAATGAATTCGCCCCCGCTGAGCGCGATACCTTTGCTTTGGTAGAGCGACACGAAGGGATTCGGCGTCGGTGTCGCCTGCGCCGCTCTGCCGCCCAAATTGGGTGTCACCGCCAGCATCACCGCCCCGCCCAACACCACAATCAACGCCACGAGCGCGCCAATGACGACTCCGGGTCGTTGCATCGCGCTCCGCCTTTGCAGCACGAGCCGGCCACGCGCGTCTCGCACCGGCGCCAGATGGGGGGCGTCATCCTCTAAGAGATCGGCCTCCTCACGGCTTGGGCGCCGCCCCAGAGCGAGTGGAGCGAGCGCGGCGCGTAACTCCTGGGCGCTCCCGAATCGCTGCGTGGCGGAGGGGCGAAGTCCATGTCCCAAAATCTCTTCAAGTTCCAGAGAGACGGCGGGGCGCAATTGGCGCACGGGCGCATGCACGGACGTGGGTCGCGGAGCCGGCGCGACTCCCGTCACAAGGTGATGCAGCACCGCGCAGAGCGCATAGAGATCCGAGCGAGGCGTCGCCTGACCGCGCGCCTGCTCAGGCGCCGCATAGCCGGGAATGCCGCTCGCCGGTCCCTGTGGCACGTTGCCGTCGGGAAAGAGCAGAAGCAGCGGCGAGCAGCCAACGAGGACAACCTGTCCGCTTGGTCGCAGCAGGATATTGGCGGGACTGATGTTGCCATGAATGAACGGCGGCTGTTGCCGTTCGAGGCCAGCCAGCACCTCGAGCGCCTGGAGCGCATAACCGACCGCGACGGTCTCATCCGTGGCGTCATGGGCGCGCTGCATGCGGTCGAACAAGAACTCGCCGGAAGGCAGCTCGAAGACCAAAAAGTGACGCCGCCGCTCGCTGAAGTGGTCAACCAGTTTCACGACGCCCGGTGTCTGCGCCATTTGTTCGAGCCGGCGCGCCAGCAGTCGCCGCGCGTTCTCCGCGTCTTCAAGACGCACGCCGACCAAGGAAAGCTCCTGCACCAGAACTCGCTCGCCCAACAGCTCCGCGTCGCTCGCGACCATCGGCGGCGGTTCGTTGCCCTGTGGCAGTGCGGCCCCGGCGGGATGCAGGCGCTGCAAGAGGCGATACCGACCACCCTTGAGCAGCGTGCCCGGACCGAGCGCCTCGATGAGCGCTCCTCCGCCCATGTTCGGAGTGCTTACTCGCTGTGACGACACCACCCCACCGCCCAGGCCGCCCGATTGCCCAATCGAGGGCGTTGACGCGCGGCCCAATGCCATTGCGGGCGGAAACGAGGGTGGATACCGACCAGCAATATCCCCGTTTGGTGGGAACGAGGTCGCCGGCGTTCGGCCCCCCATATCCGGCGCGGAGGACATCGGACGGAACGACGGCGGCGCGGGGAACGTGGGCGGCGCTGGAGCGGACCAGGGCGACTGCGGGTGCGGTTGTCCCTGCCAGGGATTGGCAGGCGCCTGTCGCTCATCCATGGCGTTTGCCAGCCAGGGCGGAAGCAACGCCGTGTCGGTCTCCGCCTCCGCTGCTTCGTCCTCGCGCCATACGCCGTCAATTGGGGCCATTCCTTGCGCGTCGTACCCGGCCATGAACTGCGGCCGTGTTGGAGCGGGAGCCGCGAATGCCCAGCCGCAGGCGATACACGCGAGCGCCCTGGTGTCATTCCTTTGCCCACAGCGCGGACATTGCATATGCGACACCCCCAGGTGGAGAACCACACGCCGATTGTGAGAGCCGGCCTAAACCAAACAGTGAGGTGAAGAGCCTCCCGGCTATTGTACCGCGTCGGTCAATCCGCGTGAACTGGCGTTCGCGCCCGCCGGATCGCTTGCCCGCTCGGCGCGCTCGTCGTACAATACTCGCTATACACACCCTGAGGTCGCCCTCGGCGGCCCTACATGCGCCACTCCAATTATTGGTGGTATTTCATGC
>DATEGV010000264.1:0-7943 GCA_035279925.1 Ktedonobacterales bacterium
ATGCGGAGCTTCTCCATTCGGGCGCGCAGCTTGAGCACGAGCTTGTCGGCGATGCCTTCCTGAACGAGGAGGCGCGACCCGGCGCAGCAGACCTGCCCCTGGTTGAACCAGATAGCGTCCACCACGCCTTCGACCACCGAATCCAGATCCGCGTCCTCGAAGACCACGAACGGCGACTTGCCGCCAAGCTCCAGTGAGAGGCGCTTGCCACTGCCGGCGGTCTCCCGCCGGATGACGCGCCCAACCTCGGTCGAGCCGGTGAACGCGATCTTGTTCACACCGGGGTGGCCGACGATCTGCTCGCCCGCGCGCCCATCGCCGGTGATGATGTTCAGGACGCCCGGCGGCAGGCCAACGCTCTCGGCGATCTCGGCGAAGGCGAGCGCGGTCAGTGAGGTGAACTCCGCCGGCTTGAGGACGACGGTGTTGCCAGTCGCCAGCGCGGGCGCGACCTTCCACGCGAGCATCAACAGCGGGAAATTCCAGGGGATGATCTGGCCGACGACGCCGATGGGTCGCATCTCCGGGAACTCGCCGGCCATGAGCTGCGCCCAGCCGGCGTGGTGGTAGAAGTGGCGCGCGACGAGCGGGATATCTATGTCGCGTGTCTCGCGAATCGGCTTGCCGTTGTCCAGCGTTTCGAGGACGGCCAGCAATCGAGAGTGCTTCTGGACCTGGCGGGCCAGCGCATACAGGTAGCGGGCGCGGACGTGGCCGGGTGTCGCGCTCCAGGCGGGGAACGCGGCGCGCGCGGCGGAGACGGCAGCGTCCACATCCTCCGCGCCGGCCTGCGCCACCTCGATCAGCGGTTGGCCGGTGGCGGGATTGACGCTGGGGAAGTAGTCGGCCGAGAGCGGCTCACGCCACGCGCCGCCGATGAACAGGCCGAGGCGCGGACCATGCGCGCGCAGCCAGTCGTAGGCCGGCGCGGCGGACTCCGGGGCCGGGCCATAGGTCATCGTCGCGAAGATGTCGGCGATGCGCGCAGTCTCGCTCATTTGTGTAACTCGCTTCCGTAGTGGGAAATCTGTCTGTGTTTTAGACGAATCGTCTCCCGGCTTGCAACATTGTATGCCCCTCCGGTGTATTGTTGTAGGGTGTTTCGCCAGGGCCAGACGACCGGAAACATCGCCAGGATCAGCTCGACGACGCGCTGATGTGGTCGCAACGGATTTCTTGCGGCCTCAGTAGTGTTGAGAGTGCGGACGGGTAGAGCGCGGAGGAGAAAACCTCCGCTGGAACCGGGAGATCGCCCGCGACGGATCCGCGACAGAATCGCGACAGGTGTGAGGGCGATATTTTACACGTCACAGGTATCCTATCCCCGTACCAGGTAACGACACATCACGCACGAAAGGTGGAGCGCGCATGAATACTTCGCCAGAGGTTGGCGCAACGAACACACAGGTACGCACGGGAACCGCGGCGCTAGAGGCGCATGACATCACGAAGTCGCTGCCCTTGGGGCGCGAGCGCATTGACATCCTCAAAGGGATCAGTCTGCGCATCGCGCATGGCGAGCTGGTGGCCATCGTCGGTCCCTCCGGCTCTGGTAAGTCCACCCTGCTCGGCATCATCGCGGGGCTGGACAACCCGACGAGCGGGCAGGTGCTCGTGGATGGGGTGGACATCACCCGCATGAGCGAGGCGCAGCTCGCCAGCGTGCGCAACCAGAAGATCGGCATGGTCTTCCAGGCTTTCAACCTCATCCCCACCCTCACCGCGCAGGAGAACGTCGAGGTGCCCCTCTACGTTGGCAAGCACAAAACCAGTCCCTCCGAGCGGGCCAAAGAGCTGCTGAGCTTGGTGGGGTTGGGCCATCGCCTGGGCAACAAGCCCAATCAGCTCTCCGGCGGCGAGCAGCAGCGCGTGGCGGTGGCGCGGGCGCTGGCGACCAACCCAGCGATCGTGATTATGGATGAGCCGACCGGCAATCTGGACAAGAAGAACGGCGACAACGTGCTGGCGATGATCCGCGACCTGCGCGCCAGCACGAACACGACGTTCATCATCGCCACTCACGATCCCAACGTCGCCGCCGCCGCCGATCGCTCCATCAACATCGTGGACGGCCTCATCGCGGAGAACTAGGGGGAAGCGCTACCTCATGTCGCGGCGCAGGCGCCGTGGCAACGGGGGCGCATGGGGAGAAACGGACCACACCATGAAACTCGGCATATATTGGTCCTACGCGACGCGCTCGCTGGCGCGTAACGGGCAGCGGACGCTGCTGGCGATCTTCTGCGTAGCGGTGGGCGTGCTTGCCATCGTGTCGTTGCAGTTGGTGGGCAACTCCGTCAACGACAGCTTCACGACGAACCTGCGCGCGCTGAACGGCGGCGATGTGTCCGTCGGGACCGTCGCGGCGCCATTCACCAGCGACGATCTCGCCTACTTCGACCAACTCCAGTCAGAGGGCGCCATCACGAAGTATGCGAAGTTTGACTTCATCGGCGGCGAGGTTCGCGTCAATGGCAAATCGCTGCGGTCGGGCCTGAACGTCTTCGATACCTCGCAGTTCCCCCTCGTGGGACAGCCAACCTTCAATTCACCGAAGTCGGGATCGTTCGATAACATCGTCCAGGGCAACACGGTGGTCATCACGGCGCCGGTGGCCGATGGGCTGAACCTGCACGTGGGCGACACCGCGACCATCGCGACGACCTCTGGGCGCACGACGACGGTGACCATCGGCGGCATCGTGCAGAGCAACGGCTTCTACTCTGGTCCGCAGATGTATATGGCGCTGAGCGCGTACTCTGCGCTGCCGAGCTCATCCGGTGTGCCGGTCACGTTCAACACAGTCTACGCGGATGTGGCGGGACATACCGACGCCAACGCGAACGCCCTCAAGTCGCAGGTGAAGGCGAAGTTTCCGCTGACGAACATCCAGACGACGCAGGATCTGCTCAAGTCCAATCAGCAGGCGGTCTCAATCATCCGCAAGTTCTTGCAGATCGTCGGCTTGCTGGCCCTGCTGATCGGCGGCATCGGCATCATCAACACGATGCAGGTGCTGCTGCGCCGCCGCCGCACGGAGATCGCGATGCTCAAGACGGCGGGCTATCGTCGCCGCGACCTCTACGCGCTCTTCGGACTTGAGGCCGGGCTAATCGGTCTGGCCGGAGGGATCGTCGGCGCGCTCGCCGGGGTGGGCGTCAGCTTCGGCGTGAAGACGCTGATGCAGAACCTCTTCGGCATTCAACTGCCGCAGAACCTGGCCCCCGGCACCATCCTTTCGGGTGTCGCCGTCGGTTTCGTGACGGCGCTGATCTTCGGCCTGATGCCGATTGTGCAGGCGAGCCAGGTGAAGCCCATCGGCGTGCTGCGTGAGCTGCCGGAGAAGTCGGGCGCGCTGACGATCGTGCTGGGCGTTTTCCTGGGTCTGATCCTCGCCGCGCTGTTCTTCGTGCTCTCGGCGGTCATCTTGCAGAACGTGACGGTCGCGATCTTCGCGGTCGGCGGCGCGGGCTTCTTCTTCCTGCTGCTGAGCGCGTTCTTCGGGCTGGTGGTCTTCCTCATCAGCAAGGCGCCCGTACTGGAGTCGTTCCGCTGGTGGTATGTGCTACTGGTGGTCGTGGGCGTCGCGATCGCGCTGCTGCTGATCAAGGCGGTGCCCGCGCTGGGCATTCTGGTGCTGGCGGTGGCGCTGCTGGGCTTCGTGGTGGTGTTGCTGCCGCGGAACTGGAAGACCAACGTCAAGCTGGCGCTGCGCAACATTGGGCGGCAGAAGACGCGCACGGTGACGACGCTCCTCGCGCTCTACATCGGCATCTTCGCCATCGGGCTGGTGCTGATTCTGGGGCAGAATCTGAAGCAGCAGCTCAACAGTTTCGTCTCCAGCAACAACGGCCCCAACGCGGCGATCCTGGCGGGCTACGCCGACAAACCGGCGGTGGACGCGCAGCTCTCGCAGTCAAAGGGCGTGAACAGCGAGATCGTCACGACCGACGCGCAGATTCAGCCGGTGAGCGTCAACGGTAAGGACATCACGTCGTTCATCACGCCGGGCAACGCCGGCGGCTCCAGCGGCGGCAACAACCCACAGGAGGTCGTGCGCCTGCTGAGCGGCGTGCAGGGCTACGACCTGCAACAGAAGCAGGTTCCCGATACGGCGCAGATCAAGCTCGCGGTGGGCGTCAATGACACAGCGATTGGCCGTAGCCTGACGGCGTCCGACGCGGGCACGAACAACATCATGCTGCCGTTCGAGGCGTCGAAGGCTCCGCTGAGCCTGAAGCTGAACGATACGGTGACGGTCGCCAACCGGTTCACGAAGCAGCCGACCACGCTAACGATTGTCGGCTTCTATACGACCTCCTCGTTCACGGCGACCATCGAGCCGGTGCTGGCGGATACCAGCGTGGTGAACACCGTCACCAACAACAAGCCGCAGTACGTCTACCTGCTGCGCCTGGACCCGAAGTCTGAGGATTCGATTCTGGCGAAGGTCGAGGCGGCGGTTCCGGGTGTGCAGACGGTGAGTCTGGGCGACCTGCTGAACCAGATCACGGGCTACCTCAACAACCTCATCGTGATGCTGATCGCGATCGCGTCGCTGGCGATGCTGGCGGGCGTGATTATCATCGCGAACTCGGTGGCGCTGGCGATGCTGGAGCGCAGGCGCGAGCTTGGCATCCTGAAGGCGGTCGGGCATACGAGCCGCAGTGTGCTGAGCGAGGTGCTGATCGAGAACGGGATCGTTGGGTTCACCGGGGCGATGCTGGCGATGTTCTTCGTCTCGCTGGCGACGTTCCTGATCTCGAAGGCGGTCTTCAAAACGCCGCTGACCCTCTCGATCCCGATTGTGCTGAGCGTGGTGCTAGCGACGGCGGTGGTCTGCATGGCGGTCGCCGCCTGGGTGGCCAACGGCGCGACGCGCGTGCGCCCATTGGAGGTGCTGCGCTACGAGTAGGGGTTGCCTCACCCCCGACCCCCTCTCCCACAAGGAGAGGGGGTTCGTTTTCTCCCAACACGTCCTAGCGGTCCTCGCGGCCGTCGTACATTATGACGAAGAACACTGGGCAAGGTGAAGCCGCACAGTATCTCCAGGCTGTTGTGGACCAGAACACGACCGGGAACTGGGAGTTCTATCGTGTAGACCAAATTGGCGTCAAACAGGCGCCAGGTTGCTTAGGCATGCTACTCGGACAACGTGAGTACACGACCGTCTATTATGTGATTTCGTTTCGTCGTCCGCGGTCGTAAAACGCCCACGCGGGATGCCCGCTCTGGATCGCCCTCACCTGGCTGTTGGGAGTAGCCAAGTATTGATTTCCTCGTCCAATGCCCTCTTTGTCCTCACGGGAGAAGGGGGCATTTTTGCTTGCGCGTCGCGCCGAGCGGAGATCAGGCGGGGTATTCTTTACGCGGTGAGGCTATGCGATGCTACGGCAGTGTCCGCATGGACGACCCATCACCAGGAGGGCGCGCGGATGGCATCCGAGCAGGTAACGGCGCTTCATCGGGTGGGTCGGCTGAGCGCGCGGCCCAGCGCATCGCCGAGTGATCCCACCGCGAGCCCGCCGGGTGTGCGCGCCCTTCACCTCGCGCCCGACCGCGACTGCCTCCTGTTTGTGCCAGGTGGGTATCAGCCGGAACGCGCGACACCGCTGATCGTGACGCTGCACGGGGCCGGGGGGACGGCGCACGGCGGCCTGGCTCCCCTGCTCTCATTGGCGGAGAGCGCCGGCGTGCTTCTGCTCAGTCCGGCGGCAGCCGGCGTCACCTGGGACGCGGTGGGCGGCAGCTACGGCCCGGATGTGGCGCTGCTCGACGAGGCGCTTGCAACTACCTTCGCGCGGCACGCGGTGGACACGCGGCGGCTGGCGATCAGTGGCTTCTCGGATGGCGCCTCCTATGCGCTGTCGCTCGGTCTGGCGAACGGCGATTTGTTCACCCACATCATCGCGTTTTCACCGGGCTTCGTTGCGGCCGGACCGCGAGTTGGCGTGCCAGACGTCTTCATTGCGCACGGCGGGAACGACACCGTGTTGCCAATTGATCGGTGCAGTCGGCGGATTGTTCCCGCGCTCCGCCGATCGCATCTCGCTGTGGACTACCAGGAGTTTGATGGCGGCCACACGGTTCCCACCGACATCGCGCGGCGCTCACTCCGCTGGTTCCTCGGCGCGGCGCTCGCGTGACGCTGAAATCGGGCGTCAGGACGCGCCGCCGAAGTCAACGTCCTTGGTCGCGACCGTCCCGGCCGTCCGCCCTGGCGCCGTCTGGTAGGTCCAGTACAGGTTGGTGTGCGCGATGACCTTGTCGGGTGGCGGCGCTCCCCATGCCGTCTGATCCTCTGTCGTGTGGGCGTCGCTGACGAGGGTCGCGTCGTAGCCCCGGGCGAACGCGCCGTGGAGCGTCGAGCGGACGCAGGCGTCGGTCTGGGCGCCGACAACGACGAGTCGCCCGATACCAAGGCCCGACAGCACAATCTCAAGGGTGGTGTCCTCGAAGGAGTCGCCGTAGTTCTTCTCGATGTGCGGTTCGGCGTCGCCTGGAGTCAGCTCGGGGACGATCTTCCATTCGTCGCTCCCCTTCGTGAGGCCCGCATCTGAGTGCTGGACCCAGACGACGGGAATATGCTCGCGCCGCGCCTTCTCGACGAGGCTGCCGACGTTCGCGACGACCGCGTCGCGCTCGTGATTGCCCGCGACGACGCCGTTCTGCACGTCTATGACGAGGAGTGCGGTGTTCGGACGATTCTTGAGTGTAGTCATAGTTTCCCCCCTGTGCACGCTGGACTCCCGTGGGCTATTCGCGCGTACCTGAACGCGTCGCCGCCCTCGGTTGAAGACAAGCATACATTAGAAAAGAAGTTCTAGCAAATGGGCTGGGAAACGAGCTAGCCCGAAGGGGTAGTTTTACGCCATCGGGTGATGGTACGCCGCCGAGTAGCGCCCCGTGGCGAAGTATTCGAGCTGGCGTTCGATGTCGGTGAGCAGGCCACTGGCGCCGAAGCGGAAGAGGTCGTTGCGCAGCCAGGCGTCGCCAAGCTCCTCCTTCATCAGGATCAGCCAATCGAGTGATTGCTTGGCCGTGCGGATGCCACCGGCGGGCTTGAAGCCGACGCGGTAGCCGGTAGCCTCGTAGTACTCACGGATGGCGCGGACCATCACGAGACTGACGGGCAGTGTCGCGTTGACGGTCTCCTTGCCGGTGGAGGTCTTGATGAAGTCGGCACCGGCCATCATGCAGACATGGCTGGCGCGAGCGACGTTACGCAACGTGGCCAGCTCGCCCGTCGCGAGGATCGTCTTCATGTGCGCCGCGCCGCAGGCCTCGCGGTACGCGCGCACCTCGTCGTAGAGCGCCCGCCAGTCGCCGGTAAGGACGTGCGAGCGAGAGATGACGATATCTATCTCGCGGGCGCCGGCGGCGACGGAGGCGCGTATCTCTTCGAGCTTCTGCGGGAAGGGATTCTGCCCAGCGGGGAAGCCCGTGGAGACGGCGGCGACGGGGATGTTCGTTCCGGCCAGCGCCGCGACGGCGACGGGCACGAGATTGTGGTAGACGCAGACTGCCCCCACCTGGATACCAAGCTCGCTCACGCCCAGCCGCTCCAGGAGGTCCTGGCGGACGGGGCGGCGCGCTTTGGCGCAGAGGCGGCGCACATTGCCGGGGGTGTCGTCGCCTGAGAGTGTGGTGAGGTCAATACAGGTGATGGCGCGCAGGAGCCACGCCGCCTGCCACTCTTTCTTGACGGTGCGGCGCGCGGGCAGGGTCGCGGCGCGGCGCTCGACGGCGCTTTTGTTCACGCGCTGCGCTTCGACACGTCCAAGGTCCAGCGGCGTGCCGGGATTGCGCGCGGCCTCCGCCTCCGGGCTGCCCACCTCACCGATATGGGCGTCTATCTGTGGAGCGATCGCCATGCTGTTCTCCCCCTTCGCGTGCGTCGGAATGCCTTCATTTTAGGACGCGGCGGGGTCCGGCGCAAGCGC
>DATEGV010000265.1:0-4799 GCA_035279925.1 Ktedonobacterales bacterium
CAATGGCGCCGCCCAGGAAGTCGCCCTCAGCCGAGACGCAATCGAAGCTGGTCGCGGTGCCGAACTGGATCACGATAGCGGGGCCGCCGTAGAGGCTGTGCGTGGCCAGCGCGCTGAGCATGCGGTCGGTGCCCGTCTCCCAGGGGTTGTCCACCAGCAGGCGGATACCCAGCGGCGTCTGGTAGGTGACGATAATCGGCTCGCGACCCAGGTAGCCGGTCGCCAACTCGTGAAAGACGGGCGTGAGTGGCGGCACGACGCTACTGATAATGACATCCGCGATATCGTCGAGGCGCAGCCCGGCGTGCCGGCAGAGGTTGGCCAGCAACATGGCGTACTCGTCGGTCGTCTGCTCGCGGGCCGTCGCGATGCGCCAGCGCGCCCGCAGCGCCTCGCCGTCCACGGGGTACACGCCGAACTTGATGCCGGTGTTGCTGATATCAACCGTCAGCAATAGGCGCTCGGCGCGCTCACGTGCCTGCGGCATCTCCCACTCCCGATCGCTATTTCGTATGACTGCCGATGAAATCGAGCATGCGGTTCCACGAATCCGCGGACTCCGCCTGATACTCCTTGTACTTGCGGTCGAAGAAGCTGTGCGGCGCGTTGGGGTAGATGTGGATGGTATGCTCGACGCCAGCACCGGTCAGCGCCTGATCGAACCGGTGTACCGCCTCGACAGGGATGCCCTGATCCGCCCCGCCAAACAGGCCAAGCACGGGACATTCCATCTGATTGACGCGGTCAATCGGCCCGGTGTCGCTGAAGCCGGGGCGGGCGAGCGGCGATCCGTAGAAGCCAATGACGCCGGCCAGCCCATGCTGGTTCGCCGCCTGCGCGAACGAGATCCCGCCGCCGAAGCAGAAGCCGACCGTGAAGATCGAGGTGATACGCGCGCCCGGCATGCCACGCAGATAGGCGATGGCCGCCTTGATATCCCCAATCATCTGATCCGGTTTCGTCGCCTTTACGTGCGGCATGTAGTCGAAATCGTCGCCGCGCGGCGTCATGCCCGCGGTGCGCCCGAAATAGTCAATGGCGATGGCCTCGACGCCGGCGACAGCGAAGCGGACCGCGAGCTGCTCGTAGAAGCTGAACAGGCCGCGCACATCCGGCAGAATCACGATGCCGGCCCCGTTGGGAGCCTCCGATCGCGCCACATACGCCGCGAACGTCGCGCCGTCGGCGGAGGTCAGGGTGATGTTCTCGCCGGAACTTGCTCCGCCTTTCTCCTCGATGCTCGGCGGCAGCGACATACCCGCGCGCGGCGGCAGATCGGGCGGTGTCGAGTCAACATCAAAGCACATGCGGATCACGTCCTTTCGCTCAAGCCAGGCCGAGCAACTCGACCAGGCGCGTCGTCGAGTAGTTTTCGATGCGCGGAACCACCACGGGAACCTCGACGTGAATCGCCGCCATCGCCTGTCGTTTCTCCATGAGCAGCGGATCGTCGGCGGTGACAGCCAGGTAGCGCGGGCGCAGGGGAGCAAGCAACTCGACGTAGTACGCGGGATCTACCCGCTCGCCGGTGATGAGGAACGTCTCATCCACCACGCGCAGCGCCTCGACGAGCGCCCGCCGGTCCGTCTCGCCCTGCACTGGCCGGCGCGGCCCCTTCCACCTGCGCACCCGCTCGTCGCTCTCGATGCCCACCATCAGCGCGTCGCCCAGCGCCCGCGCCGCCTCCAGGAAGCGCAGGTGGCCGATGTGCAGCACGTCGAAGACGCCCGTGACGACGACAAGACCCGCACGGGAAGACACACCGGCCTCAGGCATCGGGAGAACCTCATCTCGTGGCCCCTTCGCTCCAGGGAAAGGGAATGGTAGCCACATCCGAGGCCACGACGAGATTATACGAGCGTGGGCCAGCGCGCCGCTACGGCAGCCGCGACGTGTTCACCTGTACGTAGCCGCTGGAGGGCCAGGTCCATCCGAGCGCGGTGTCCTCCGCCGGGCCAAGGTCTATGCCCGCCTGGTTGAGAACTGGGCCATCATACGAACCGCCGCGCAGCCATGCGCCGTTGTTCGCGTTGTAGCCGGTATAGGGCGCGGCGCAGGCCACGTTGTCGTTGTTGACCGAGGCGGCGCTGGCCTCCGCGCAGTTCTGGGGCAGAGCCAGCGGCCAATTAGTCCCTTCGGCGAAGGAGCCCGACGGACTGTACGCGCCCGGCTGGAAGAAGGGCAGCGCGTAGTGCTTGTAGAGCAGATAGTAATAGACGCGCCGCCAGTTGCTCGTTCCCGGGCAGATGCCGTCCACGGCGGGATTGGCGAGCGACGAGGAACTATGAAGCGTGCTCGACACCGGACAACCGGAGGGGATCGTCGTGTCCGTCTTGACGGGATCCCACCAGTTGTCGTCCTCATTCCACGGCCCAACGTCCGCGACGAGCACATGCTGGGCAACCACCGCGCCGTTGCTGGTGGCGATGTCTACCGTGTAGGGTGTGCCGGAGGGACTAAAGCCGGAGGGGAGATAGTTGGCCTGATACATCGAGGGAATCGAGCTGTACAGGCCGAGGTTCGCGTACTTGAGATAGGCGTCGGGCAGCGCCACGTAGCCGTTGGCCCACTGGCGCGGCGGTATCTCCCCGCGCTTGACAGGAATCAGGAACGAGGTCGCGTAGACGCCCACGTAGCCGGAGAGGGCGGCGCTCTGGGGGAGCAGTCCGTGGTTCGTCAGCCAGCCCGGAGCCGAGACGCTGGCGTAGGTGGCGGCGCTCTGCGTGAGGAAGGCGTTGTAGCGCGCGCCGGCGATCCCCTGGAGATTCGCCCGCAGCGCGCCGAGCGCCGCCTGCTGGCCCGCGCGATTCGGCGCGACGCCCACACGGCCGAGCGACGCCGGATCGGCGGACATGAGGCGCACCCACGTGGCGCGCACATCGGCGGAGACGCTGGTGGCGTCCGCGCTGGGTAGGCCGGCCCGCGCCAGTGTGCTGGCCGCCGCCGACTGGATGGGCGCGTTGCCGCTGGCGTAGAGTGCGATCATCTGCTGGAACCACGCGCTATCCTGCGCCCAGGTCGTCGAACTGTTGGTCGCGGAGGTATGCCCCGTCGCGGAGCCGGCGAGCGAAGCAAAGGAGAGGCTAGCCAGCGCGCAGATCACCGCCAAGACATACACGAGGCGGCAACCGAACGTGTCCAAATTGAGACGGCGCGCGAGACGACGCATCCTTACCCTCTTCTTCCCTCACTCGATGGGCGGACCTGCGCGGAACCTCACCCCCAGCCCACCTCCCGATGGGGGAAGAGGGAGCCAGACTGATTCCGGCTGGTGTGGCGAAGCGCGCCCATTGGGTAGAACGCGCAACAGTCGAGGTGAATGACGCGACAGCCTGAATTGGCTGCGGGTCGCCTCACCGTCAGCTTGACACGCCCTCTATTCTGCGATACCATGAATCCTCGAACACACTGGCTATGACCAGGAGAAGTAGGCGGAGACCGCCGGACAGAGAACGGAAGCCATTGGCTGAGAGCTTCCCGCCGCGAGTGGACCCGCCGAAGTGTCCTGTGAGCCTGCGAGATGGCGCGCATGCGTGTCGTCCCGCGCGGGGAGCGCCCGGTATCGCGCCACAGAGGCGGCCACGCGCGGATCACATGGCGCGGGACCGCGAAGCAAGGTGGGACCACGAGAAGGCCTTCCTCGTCCTTGGCGGGGATGGCCTTTTGCCGTCTATAGAAGGCGCGGTTAGAGCATGAGCACAGAGACAGAGCAGGCGACGCCACGCCGCCTCGACCAGATTCCCAAGACCTACGATCCGCAAGGCACGGAGCAGCGCATCTACGCCTGGTGGGAGGAGAACGGCTACTTCAAGCCGCGCCCGAATCCCGCACGACCACCCTTCGTCATCAGCATGCCGCCCCCCAATGTCACCGGCGCGCTGCACCTCGGTCACGCCCTCACCGCGACCACTGAAGACATCATGGTGCGCTACCACCGCATGCGCGGCGACGAGACGCTCTGGGTGCCCGGAGAGGACCACGCTGGCATCGCCACGCAGGCAGTCGTCGAGCGCGAGCTTGCCAAAGAGGGCAAAGACCGCCATCAGCTTGGCCGCGAAGCGTTCGTCGCGCGCGTCTGGGAATGGGTGCGTACCTACAAGCATCGCATTCAGAACCAGCACCGGCGCCTCGGCGTCTCCTGCGACTGGGAGCGCGAACGCTTCACCCTGGACGAGGGGTTGGTCGCGGCGGTGCGCGAGGTCTTCGTGCGCCTGTATGAGGAGGGGCTGGCGTACCGGGGCGAACGCATCATCAACTGGTGTCCGCGCTGCATGAGCTCCATCTCCGACCTGGAGGTCGAGGTCGAGCCAACGCCGGGCAAGCTCTACTACGTTCGTTATCCGCTGGAGCGCGCCGAGGACGAGGCGACCGACCGCTACATCACCGTCGCCACCACCCGGCCAGAAACAATATTGGGCGACACCGCCGTCGCGGTCAATCCCAACGATCCGCGCTACACCGACCTCATCGGGCGCTACGCCATCCTGCCGATCATCGGCCGGCGGATCCCCATCGTCGCCGACGCCGCCGTAGACAAGGACTTCGGCACCGGCGCGGTGAAGGTCACACCCGCGCACGACCCCACCGACTTCGAGATCGGTAATCGCCACAACTTAGCGCGCATCCAGGTCATCGGCTTCGACGCGAAGATGACCAGCGAGGCGGGGCCGTTCGCCGGGCAGGACCGCTCCGAGGCGCGCACGGGCGTGATCGCGGCGTTCGAGCGGCTGGGCCTGCTCGACAAGATCGTAGATTATGAGATACCGCTGGGCCACTGCTCGCGCTGCGGCACTGTGATC
>DATEGV010000266.1:0-3972 GCA_035279925.1 Ktedonobacterales bacterium
ACGACCCGGTGGCGCGCGGTGACGGAGCGCCGGCTGTCGCGCCGGAGGGGAATGGCGGGCGGGGCGGGGCGCTGGTCGTCGCGCTCGCGGTGGGGAGAGCGGCGGCACCGGGAGCGAGGCCGACGGCGGCGACGGGTAGCCCGACGACCTTCGGGAACAGATGCGACCAGTTGCGGTTGCCGGAGAGCCGCGCCGCCTTGGATTCGGCGCTCATCGCGTCGAAGCTGTTGCCGAGGCGGCGATAGCAGTAGCCGCGTAGCGCGTGGACGTAGGGCTGCCCCGGCTCCATCTGCTCGACACGGTCCAGTTCTTTGGCGGCGGCGTCATACTGCTGTTCGAGGACGAGGGTGATGGCGTTGGCGATCAGCGCCTGCGCCGTGCTGGGGGCGAGCTCCCGCACCTTGCGGCAGGCCAGATAGACGTAGCCATAGGAGCCGAGGGCAAGATACGACTTGGCGACGCCCAGGTGCGCGCCGACGCAGTTGGGGTCTATTTCCAGCGCCCGCGAATAGAGCGCGACGGCGTCGTTGACGCGCCCCTCGATCAGCAATTTATCGCCGCGCTCCACCAGCGCCGGGGCGTCTTGCAACTGTTCCATCCACTCATATCCATTCCCGCGAGGTGTTCGCCCCGCGCGTCGTGTCCAAACACGTCAATCCGCTCAAAGTATATACACGTTGGGTTTCAGGCGCGTTGCATCGGTATGCCGCACTATTTTATCACGACGGCCAAAAGCGCGAAGACGAAGACGGAGACCGCGATGTAGCCGTTGATGTTGAAGAACGCGATATCCAGCTTGGAGAAGTCGTCCGGGTGAACCAGGCGATGCTCCCAGATGAGCAGCCACGCGGCGGCGCCGACCGCGATCCAGAACGGCCACGCGAGGCCGAGCATCCCGCCGACCGCCGCGAGCAGACCGACGGAGGCGCCATGCAGCAACTCCGAAAGCTGCAACGCGCGCTCCGGCCCGAATCGCGACGGGATCGAGTAGAGGCCGTGCGTACGGTCGAAGTCAATGTCCTGACAGGCGTAGATGAGATCGAAGCCGCCGACCCAGAACGCGACCGCCAGCGCGAGCATCCCCGGCGGCAGCCAGTTCGCCCAGCTGACGGTGGGGTTGACGGCCAGCCAGCCGCCCATCGGCGCGATGCCGTCCGTCAGGCCGAGCGCGAAGTGGCAGAGCCAGGTGAATCGCTTCGTGTAGGAGTAGCCGACGAGGAAGATGAGCGCGACGGGCGTGAGCTTGAGGCAGAGCGGGTTGAGCTGCCAGGCGGAGAACGCGAGGACGGCGGCGGCGATCAGCGAGTAGAGCGCCATCTCGCGGGCGCCGAGCAGCTTGCGGGGCATGGCGCGGTTCGCCGTGCGGGGATTGCGCGCGTCTATGCCGGCGTCTATGAGGCGGTTGAGCGTCATGGCGAGGGTACGCGCGCCGGCCATCGCCAGCGTGATCCAGATGAGCTTGTCCAGCCCGGGCCAGCCGTGGTGTCCACGGGAGGCGAGCGCCATGCCGAGATAGGCGAAGGGGAGCGCGAAGATGGTGTGCTCGAACTTGATGGCGTCCAGAAAGATCCGTGTCTTGCCGGCGACACGGGTCGTCAGCGACGGCTGCCCGCCTGCCTCTATGCGCATGTCCACCCTTCGTCGCGCTCGCGTCTGTTGGGACGGCGGGCGTCCACCAGCGCCGCCGTGCCCTCTCTCAAGTATACCCGCGCCGGCGCGGGAGACGCTAGCGCACGGGCCGTGCGCAAGCTCGTGAAACATTCAATGGTAGCGAAAGGGCCGGCGGTTGAAACCGCGCCTGGAGGGCCTGCGGCCACGAAGTCCGCCTCCGCGGACTAGGATCAGCCGGACGCGCGGCGATGTGGGAGCGCGTGGCGTGACCGGCGATACTCCCTGGAGTGCGCAAGCTCGTGAAACATTCACCGGACACCGCGACTCTAACCCTCCACGAGACGGCAGCCATCGCTGGCCGCGCGGGCGCGCGGATCAGGCACGGCGATTGCGTCAATGGCGACGGACCACACGAGAACGTTCTTGAGTTGGGAGCACAGGCATGGCTGAGACACCCACTATCGCCGGTAGCTACACATTCGACCCCTTCGCGCAGCACCAGTTTTACCATGACGTGAACCAGTCGCTGGTACGCACGGCGATTGCCCGACTGGACGCGCAGACACCCGCCGGCGAGCGCGTGCATGTCGTGGAGCTGGCGTCGGGAACGGGCGCGGTGACGGAACTGATTCTGAACGAGTTGGAGCGGGTCGGCCGCCCGGCGACGGTGACGGGCGTGGAGCCGTCGTATGAGGCGAATGACGTGGCGCGCGACCGCCTGCGTGGGCGTAACGTGTCCTTCGAGCAGGGCGACATTGACCACCTGGCGCAGATCGTCTCGAACGTGGACGCGGTGTTTTTCTGCAACGCGATCCATCTGATCGAGGACAAAACGGATGTGGTGGCGAAGATCGCGGCCGTGTTGCGGCCGGGCGGTCTCTTCGCCATCAATAGCTCCTTCTTCAACGGGGCGTATGCGCCGGGCAGCGAGCGGTTCTATCACCTGTGGACACGCCGGGCGCTGGGCTGGCTGCGCGCGCGCCACCCTGATATCCGCCCATCACGCCACGGCAAGACGATGGCGATGCAGTGGCTCTCCGCCGACGACTACGCGGCGCTGATGGAGGAGCACGGCCTGCGGGTGGTGAGCCGCGACATGGAGGAGGCGCTGATGCCCCTGCGCTCGTGGCAGGACATCGGGCGCTACTGGCTCTTCATCGAGGGCGCGCTACCGGGCGTGCCGATCCCCATCGGCGCCGACGCGCTCGAGTACGCCGCCGCTGAGGCGTTCGAGGAGCTTGGCATCGCGGAAGTGCCGCGCATCTGGCTGCAACTGATCGCGCGCAAGCCGACGGTGCAGTAGGAACCTCAGTCAGAACCTCACCCCCCGGCCCCCTTCCCCAGTGGGGAAGGGGGAGCCAGAATGTCCTCACCCCCAGCCCCTCTCCTTGCGAGGAGAGGGGAGCCAAAGGCGCGGCGCATCACGAGTGGACTTGCCCGGAAGCTATCGCATAGCCAGGCGCACTCACCGCATAGGCCCACTGGATGACTTGATCGCCATAATCGCCACAGTTGGGCTCATGCACCGTGGTGGTGGAGATCGGTTCCCAGGCAAAGTTTCCGGTCCCGACGGTTCCCCCTTGAAAGCCGACACAGTCCACCGTGTAGATGTAGTAGAGGTGTGTCAGCGCGGCCGCCGGCGCGCTAATCCGCACCTGAGCTCCCTCGCGCCGCAGGGTGATCTGGCGGTTCGCGGGCGTCGCCGCGGCCACTTGCATCGCAATCGTGGGCCAGAGACCATCGAGGGGACTTGAGCCGCTCGTGGTGGCCTGGCTACCACCAGGACCGGTGACGGTTTGCAAGAAGTTCGCGCCGGTCTCGAGCGTGACATCGCCGCTGGTGGAGACGTTCAGGAACTCATGCAGCGTCATTTTTTGGCCTGGCCCAAGCGTAGATGTGATAAACGGGCAAGAATGCTCGACCGCGACTCCCAGAGGGCGCTGAGGCCCATTGTCGCCAGTCAGGTACGCGGAGACCGCGGCCCCACAGGGACCAGCTATCTTGGGGCCGCCAAGGGTATAGGTGGTGTGGGAGTCGTTGGCCAGTGACAGATCCGCCACCAGCAGCTCGCCAAGGAAGTAGGGGCCTGGCGTTACCCGCAAGACAAAGTCCAGCCCGCCTGCCTTCGCTTCCCGGACTACCGGCGTCCCTACGACCGCGTTGTTCGACGTGGCGGCCGGTGAGGCGTGCGTCCTCAGCAGCGCGAGAGCGGCTCCCACAATGCCGGCGATCACCAGCAGTGACGCCGCGCCGCTCAGCCAGCGACGCCAACGGCCACGGGGCGACGGCCGGCTGGAAGCGAGAGGGATTGATGGCCGAGATGGGATCTGCTTGCTCGCCTCTGCGTCATGCGGTTCCGAC
>DATEGV010000267.1:0-12450 GCA_035279925.1 Ktedonobacterales bacterium
CGCGCCTGATACGTGGCCCAGGCCGGTAGCTGCTCTGGCTTGTCCTCGGGTGGCTCCGGTCGCTGGACAGCCAGCTCGGCCTCGTCGCCCGCCAGTTCGGGCACGCGTATGTACCACACCGCCTCAACGTGCAGGCGCAGCAGCTCGCGTTCTGTGTACGGCATCGTCACTCCTCCCGTGTACTACTGGACTAGATTGGACTTTTGGAATGCTCGGCGGGCTTCAGCCCGCGTCTCGTCCCGTGCGCCGGCCGTTTACGGCCGCGACGACCAAGTCTGTAAAGCTACTTGCCCGGCGCGGCGGGCGCGTTGCGCACATGTTTGTTCAGCGTCGTCGCGATAGCCAGCGCAAGCTGTGGGACCGTCAGCGCCAGGATCGTCGTGACGGGACCGAACGCTTGCAGCAGCCATCCCGTCAGCGCCAGGCCCAGCGGCTGCATGCCGAACGCCGCCAGTCGGAAGACGCTGTTCACGCGCCCTTGCAGCTCATCGGGGATCAGCGAGAGGCGGTAGCTGAACTGCACGACATCATAGACCGGCCCCACGACGAAGAGCGAGGCGATGACGAGACCCAGGATGAGCGGATTCGGAGCTAGGGCCTGCAACGGCCAGAGCAGCGTCCAGAGCCAGGCGACCGCCGTAATCACCTGGGTATAGCTGAAGCGCCGTCGAATCGCCGGGGCGATCAACGCGCCCGCCAGGCCGCCCAGGCCGCCGATGCCGAACATCAGACCGATCACCGTTGAGGAGGCATGCTGGTGTCGCGCGAGGATGATCGCGATCAACGCGCCGCCCGCGTATACGAAGTTCGTACCGCCGGTCAACACCGCGATGAAGCGAATCAGCGGCTGATGCCAGAGCCAGCTCAGCCCCTCCATGATCTCGACGCGCAGCTTCCGCGTCGCCGGCTTGCGCTCTCCCTGGAACTCCGTGCGGATGGCGCGCAGCGTGAAGACCGAGACCGCGTAGGAGACCGCGTCCGTCAGGAACGGAATCACGCGGCCCAGGCCGAAGAGCGCGCCGCCCAGCGCCTGCCCCGCCGTAAACGCGACGCCGAACGTCGCCTGATTGCGCGCCGTCGCGTCGGGCAACTGCTCCGGTGAGACGACGCGCGGCAGGCAGGCCACCTCCGCGATGTTGAAGAAGACGAAGAGCGTCCCCTCGATGAACGCGACGACATAGAGCTGCGGGATGGTGAGTCGGTTCAGCGCGTAGGCGAGAGGGATGCTGCCCAGGGCGAGCGCGCGGCCGGCGTCGCAGAGCACCATCACGCGCTTGCGGTCCCAGCGATCAATCAACGCGCCGGCGGGTAGGCTGAGCAGGACGTATGGCACGATGCGGAACGCGCCCATCAGGCCGGCCTGCGCCGGCGAGTTCGTCAGCGCGAGCACGAGCAGCGGGTACGCCAGCAACGACGCCTCGCTGCCGATGGCAGAAACCGCCTGCCCGCTCCAGAGCAGCATAAAATCGCGATTGCGCCAGAGCGACGGGCGCTTGGATGCGACGGTCAGTTCGCCGGTGGTCATGCGCGCTCCTCCGCGTGGCGAATTCGTGGGTTGAGCGTGGCGCTGGTGGCGACGAGCGCGAGCATCCCGGCGAAGATCCAGACCGTCGTCGTCGGCCCGATGGCTTGCAGCAGCACGCCGGCCAGCGGTTGCCCAAGCACTGGCGCCGTGTAGAGCGCCAGCCGGAACACACTATTGACGCGGCCCTGCAAGGCGTCCGGGATCAGCGCGAGACGATATGAGTACTGCGCGACGCCATAGAAGGGCGTGACTCCAAAGGCAAGCCCCGTCACCAGCGCCAGAACCAGCGGCGTCGGCGCGAAGACGAAGAGCGTGACCGATAGAGTCCAGACCCAGTGCGTCCAGACCGTGACCCGCCGGAACCCGATCTGGCGTTGGACCGGCGCGGCCAGGAACGAGGCGACGACGCCACACACACCCGCGAAGCCAAAGATCAGGCCAATCGTCGTGGACGAGGCGTGCATGCGCTGCGCCAGCACGATCACGACGAGCACATACCCCTGCTCGATCAGCAGGCCCGAGGACGTGAGGAACGCCAGGTAGCGCATCAGCGGATGGCGCCAAAGCCAGGAGACGCCCTCGCGGATGTCATCCAGTAGGCGGGCGCCCGTCACAGCGCGCTCCTCCTGGAAGCGTGTGTGGATGAAGTGGAGCGAGACGACGGAGGCGATATACGACAGGGCGTCGAAGAGAAACGGGAACGCGCGCCCCACGCTGAAGAGCACGCCGCCCAGCGTCTGCCCAACCGTGTACGAGGCGTTGAGCATCGTCTCGTTACGTGAGGTCGCCTCCGGCAGATGCTCGTGGTCCACCACGCGCACCAGCGCCGCTGTCTCCGCCAGGTTGAAGAAGACGAAGAGCGTCCCTTCGGTGAACGTCACGGCGTAGACCTGCGTCAGCGTCAGATGTCCGAGGGCGTAGGCGAGCGGGATGCTGCCCAGGGCGAGCGCGCGGCCCGTGTCACACAGGATCATCAGCCGCTTTCGGTTCCAGCGGTCCACCAACGCGCCGGCGGGCAGGCTCAGCAGCACATACGGGATGGCGCGCAAGGCTCCGGCGATTCCAGCCTTGACGGGCGAATGGGTGATCGCGAGGATCAGGAGTGGAAACGCGAGCTGCGAGATCTGCGAACCCGCCGTCGAGACGCCCTGGCCGGCGATGAGCAGCCCCAGGTCGCGGTTGCGCCACAGCGAGGCCGAGCGGCTTCCCGTCGTCGCGCTCTCCGTCGCCATAAGGCTCTTCGCTCCTCATTCCGTGCCGCTGGGACGCCGCGTTCCAGCCGGCGCCGGGCGCTTAAGTGACGCACAGAACATGCCCCTACCACGCACAGAAATCTGCTCACCTTCGCGCGAAGCTGCGATTGACGAGGTAGATCCCGGCGAGCGCCACGGCCCCGCCCAGTAGTTGGTCGCCTTGCAGCGCCTGGCTCAACAGCGGCACGGCGAAGATGGCGGTCAACACCGGCTGACCCAGTAGCGTCACCGATACGACGGAGGCCGGCATGTGGCCAAGCGCGTAGTTGATCGCCAGCCAGCCCGCCACCTGCGAGATGAGGCCGAGCGCCAGCAGCGCCAGGTAGGCGTGGCCGGAGAAACCCCAGAGCGCACGGTGAGCGCCTATGTTGAAGAGCAGCAGCAGGAAAGCCCCCACAAGCGCAGGAATCCACAGCGATGAGACGGTGTCGAGATGGACGCGCAGCCGTTGCGTCGCCAGCATGTAGCCGGCGTAGGAGACACCAGCCACCAAAGCAAGTAGATCGCCCGCGCCGCCATTCGAATGCGCCAGCACATCGCGCCCGGCGATGATCGCCATGCCCACCAGCGCCAGCGCCAGGCCCGCCCAATATTCGCGCCGCAGCCGCTCGTGGAAGAGCAGCAACGCGCCCAGGCCGACGATGATCGGCGCGTCGTTGCCCAACAGCGTCGCCGTAGCCGCCGACGTCAGAAAGAGCGACGTGTTCCACAGCGCGAGGTCCAGCGCGAAGAAGACCCCCGCCCCGGCCGCCAGCAGCCAGACCGCGCGAGGCAGCGGCGCCGGGCGACGGCGCAGGCTCAGGCCGAACGGGATCGCCAGCACGACGGCGGCGATGACCACGCGGTAGAAGGCTGAGACGGTGCCCGGCACGCCAGCCCAATGCGTGAAGATGGCCGAGAACGAGATGCACACCAGCCCGAAGGCCAGTGAGAGATAGATACGCAGCCGTGTCGCCGCGATGGGACGCGCCGCCGAGACGCTGAGAACCGTGTCCGCCATTGGTCGCCCTATGCCTTCCGCTCGCGCAGCCGCCGCGCGATGGCCTCGCTGTCGAGTGTCTCCGCGAATGACCCCATCACCGCGAGCGTGCTCTCGTGGATCGTCCGATAGGGCACGGTCTCGCCGTTCAATTTCAGGTCGCGCGTGGCCGTGGCGTCCGTGGCGAACAGTACATCGTACGCTCGCTCCTTGGCCTGGCGCGCCGTTGTGTCGCAGCAGAGGTGCGTCATGTAGCCGGCGATCACCAGCGTGTCAGCGCCGGCCTGGCGCAGATGCTCCGCCAGCGGCGTCTGCGTGAAGGAGCCGGGGAAGTGCTTGAGGATGCGCGGCTCGTCTGGGGCGGCGTCCAGTCCCGGATACATCCGCGCGCCGGCGCTGCCCGGCGTAAAGACGCCAGAGCTCGCGCCCAGCCGCTCATGCAGGATGTGGAAGACGGGCGTATCGGTCTCCCGCGCGACGGCGATCAGCGCGTTGATGCGCTCCAGCGCCCGCTCCCCCTCCGGCAAGACCCACTGTCCATGCGGCGCGAAATACTCGTTCTGCGCGTCAATGACGAGAAGCGCCGGTTTCATGCGCTTGCCCCTTTCTCCTGGAACTCAACGATATCTCACTGCCTCGTCGCGGCTCGACTGCCTATGACGGCCGAACGGCGACGCTGGCCCGTTCGCGTCGCGCGAAAAGACGCTTGCCAATCGTGCCGTTCGTGACCATTGTGCCGACAAGCACCAGCGCCAGCCCCGCCAGCGCGTTCCACGAGATCATCTCCTTGAGGAAGATGGCTCCCCAGACGAGCGCCGTGCAGGGCAACAGATAGGTGACGATGATGGTGCGGGTCGCTCCGACGTTGCGAATCAGCCAGAAGTAGAGCAGATACGCCACGGCCGTGCCCATCACGCCCAGAGTGATGACGGCCCCCAGCGCCTTGGCCGACGGCATATGCGTCGGCAGCCCGGTCGCCACGGCGATGGGGATCGTCAGGATGAGCGCGGAGCCTTGCATGGTGATCGGCCCGACGAGCATCGCGGAGCCGCCAAAGCGCCGACTGAGCAGCGCGCCCACGCCGTAGGACGCCGCCGCGACAAGCACGGCAAGTTCGCCGATAATCCGGCCACTCGAGCCGCCGACGTTGAGAATCGTCGGGCCGACGAGCGCCGCGACGCCCAGGAACCCAAGCGCCACGCCCGCCCCGCGCCGGAGCGTCAGCGACTCACGGGCGCTATCGGGCCACCAGTTCGCCAGCAGGACCGTGAAAAGCGGTGTGGTGGCGTTGAGGATCGCGGCCACGCCAGTGGCGATGCGCACCTCACCCCAGGTGATGAGCATGAACGGGATGACATTGTTGACCACGCCGACGACGACGCCAAGCCGCCAGTAGCGCCGCCACCCCGCCGCCAGCGACGGACGCGCCGCGATGATCGCCAGCAGCGTCAGCACCGAGAAGCTCAGCCGCAGGACCACGAGCGTCGCGGGCGGCATCTCCTCGACGCCGACCTTGATGAACAGAAATGACGCGCCCCAGATCAACGCGAGGGCAAAGAGCACCACATAGCCGCGCATGAGCCGCCGCCTCTCTCAGCGTTCTCTCTACTCGCCGCGCCCGCGCGACATCCACAGGAGTCCTCGCTCCCAGTTGCGCCGGACCACTGCCTGCGCCACCGCGAGGTCGCTCCCCTCGAACGCCGTGATGAGATCGTCGTGATCGCGCAGTGAGGCGGTGCGATCCGTGCCCACCCAGAAAGCCCGTTCAATGCGCCGCACTTTACACTTGAGGTCGGCGAGTAGCTCGATGAGTTCACGATTGCCGCCGCGTTCGATGAAGGCTCCATGCAGGGCGGTGTCCGCTTCGAGGGCGGCGCCGGCGTCTTCACGCGCGAGGGCGGCGGCAAGCGACTGATTGGCTTCCCGCATAGTAGCCAATGCGTCCGCGCTCATGCGCGTAACGGCCAACTGCGCTGCCAGACCCTCCAGCGACGCGACGACGGGAAACACCTCGCGGGCCTGGTTCAAACTCAGCGGACTCACAAAGGTGCGCCGCGCGGGCGTCGTCACTACCAGGCCGTCATCCTCCAGGCGTTGGAGCGCCTCACGGATAGGCGTGCGGCTCATGCCCAGCGCGTCGGCAAGCTGCTCATCGCGGAGCTGCTCGTCCGGCGCCAGCGTGCCGTCAACGATCCAGTCGCGCAGTCGCAGATAGGCGGCGTCGCGCAGGCAGACGCGCGACAGGGTGGGTGTCGTCTGGGGGAGTGGCATCGGCGGCGCCTCGCTCTCTCGTGCTGTGAGGGTGCTCTCGCATACTGCATACAATATACATCATACGGTCAAGTCGGGACGAGGTATCCCGGACGATGGCCGCCATAGTCTGGCCGCTCGGCGCACAAACAGTGCGCGTATACTATTGAGGGGAGGCAACGTAGGGGAGGGATGCCTGACATGCTCGCACCATCCCCATTGACCTACGTCTGGGCTTCAACAGGCTCTGAAACAGATACTTGCGCAAGTTGTACATGGTATCGTTTCGAGCGGCCGAGCATACTACAATTGATGGGGTGGCCGCGATGCGATGTGGAAGCATTGGCGGTAACACCCAGCCAGGTGGGGGAGGTGCGCCATGCGCCCTATGGTGCTTCGTGGAGTTATCTTCGGCATAGCTGGTGGACTGGTCACGCTCACGCTTCAATTGATGCTAACACCTGCAAATATGATTCTGTTCTCGGTACCGATCGCACTGGTTATGGGGGTCGTAGTGGGTTTGTCCGCCCGTAGGTCGGCCGCCCGAGAGACCGCCCCTCGGGCCGCGGGGATAGCCGGTGGTATCGCTGGAGTTGGCCTGTTCCTCGGCATGGCGGTAGGTTCGATTTTGTACCTCGCTTTGCCGAGTACGGAGGCCTACTACCGCTCACCACAGGCGGCATCTGGTTCTGGTCAAGTCCTCAATAGCTACTTGGCTCACGATTACGTGGGCCCATGCTCTGGAATCTCAGGCATCGTCGATGCCGTCCTCGTCCTTGGCACGTCCCGGTTGATGCTGCGGCGACGCGCGCAGGCATGAAGATGTGGTCGGCCAATCATTGCGTACTCAACACTGCATAGGCAACGTAGAGCCTGTTGAGCGCTCAAGGTCAACGGAGTGAAACGAGGCAACATCGGATACACAATGGCCAGAAAGCGCAAGCTCGCCAAGGTCGGCGCCAGCCGTTCGTTGTCGCGTGCACTTTGGAGCCCTGGCGGCGTTTGTGCCCATTGTAGCCCACGCGTGCGCCGGCAACGGTGGAAACGCGAGCGGAGTGATGTCTATCGCGTATACCGGCCGCTGCCCGACGTGCCCAGCGCCTCGCGTCCCAGGCCAATCGCCACGAAGAACGCGACGCACTCCACGATGATGCCCAGAGGCAGGAAGAGCCAGAGGAGGTCAGGGGCCTTGATGATAATCATCGTGACGATGGCGGCGGGCGTAATCGGCAGCGCGATGCACAGCAGCCAGATGATGAGTGTGCTTAGTCCTTGCAGAAACGGCTGCTGAAAGTTCCTTGGCGCATGGTAGCCTTGGCCTGGTCCCGCCTTCGGGATCTTCACGTAGACCTTCTCAGGCGTCTTCGGAGTCTGCGCCTGGCTCGCCGGTGTCGCCTCGTTCGTCGTCATCGCTCTCGCCACCTCACTCGTGGGCCGCTGGCGCACACAGCGCCGGACGCATGCCCCCGCACTGCCTTCAAGTGTAGGGCGCGCGCCGCCTCCCGTCAAGGCGGAGCGGCGTTCCGGCGCCCTCGTCGCATCTTGCGTATAATGTGTTCGGCATTCACAGAGATGACAACGCAGATCCCATCGAGGAGGATACGCTCGTGGCACACACGACAGAACTGACCCTGGACGAAGCGGTCAAGGCATCGCCGCGCAAGTGGGTCTACTTATTCGCCGAGGGCAACGCCAAGATGCGCGACACCTTGGGCGGCAAGGGCGCCGGCGTCGCCGAGATGACCAACGCGGGGCTGCCCGTGCCCCCCGGCTTCACCATCACCACCGAAGCCTGCAACGAATACTACCGCAACGACAAAAAGTTCCCCGACGGCATGTGGCAGCAGGCGCTGGCAGCATTGCGCGCCGTCGAGGAGCAGACGGGCAAGCGGTTCGGCGACGCGAACAATCCGCTGCTCGTGTCTGTGCGCTCCGGCGCCAAATTCTCCATGCCGGGCATGATGGACACCGTGCTCAACCTTGGCCTCACGGACGAGACCGTCAAGGGCGTCATCGCCGCCGGCGGCGACGAGCGCTTCGCCTACGACGCCTACCGCCGCTTCGTGCAGATGTTCTCCAAGATCGTGCTGGACTCCAAGCCGGACGCCTTCGAGAAGAAGATCGAAGAGTACCGCGAGAAGACCGGCGCCGCCACCGACGCCGACATTCCCGCCGACGCGCTCAAGCAGATGGTCGAGGACTTCAAGCAGATCGCCCGCGACGCCTCCGGACGCTCCTTCCCAGAAGACCCCTACGAACAGCTTCGGCTGGCCATCGAGGCCGTCTTCTCCTCCTGGAACAACAAGCGCGCGATTGATTACCGCAACTTCAACAAGATCGCGCACGACCTCGGCACCGCCGTCAACGTCCAGACGATGGTCTTCGGCAACATGGGCAATGACAGCGCCACCGGCGTCGCCTTCACGCGCAACCCCTCGACCGGCGAAAAGAAGCTCTACGGCGACTACCTCGTCAACGCGCAGGGCGAGGATGTGGTGGCCGGCATTCGCAACACGTCGCCCATCACGAAGCTGAGTGAGGAGATGCCCGGCGTCGCCGACCAGTTCAACCAGATCGCGCAGCGGCTCGAACAGCACTACCGCGATGTTCAAGACCTCGAGTTCACCATCGAGAAGGGCCGCCTGTACATGTTACAGACGCGCTCCGCCAAGCGCACCGCCGCCGCCGCCGTCAAGATCGCCGTGGACATGGCGCGCGAGGGGCTGATCTCCGAGGAGGAGGCTGTACAGCGCGTCGAGCCGAACCAGGTCGTCCAACTGTTACTTCCCCGCTTCGATGAGGACGGCATCAAGGCGGCAACGAGCGAGGGGCGCGAGCTGGCGCGCGGCGTGAACGCATCTCCGGGCGCCGCCGTCGGCAAGGTCATCTTCGACGCCGACCGCGCGGAGGCCGCGGGCAAAGCTGGCGAGCGCGTCATCCTCGTGCGCCAGGAGACCAGCCCCGATGATGTGCATGGCATGTTGGTCGCCAAAGGCATCCTGACGAGCCGGGGCGGCACTGGCAGTCACGCGGCGGTCGTCGCGCGCGGCCTGGGACTTCCCGCCGTCGTCGGCTGCGAGGCGATTCGTGTGGATTACGAGCAGCGCCTCTTCGAGGTGCGCGGCACGCTGACCGTCATCCACGAGGGTGACGAGATCTCGATTGACGGCGCCTCGGGTACGGTCTATTCGGGCGCGATCACGACCGTCGAGCCGAAGTTTGAGGACGAGCGCGACCTGCGCACACTGCTGGGCTGGGCCGACAACTACCGGCGGTTGGGCGTCTGGGCCAACGCGGATTATCCACGCGACGCGCAACGCGCCGTGACCTTTGGCGCGCAGGGCATCGGCCTCTGCCGCACCGAGCACATGTTCATGGAGCAGGAGCGCCTGCCCATCGTCCAGCGCATGATTCTCGCGCCCACGAAGGCGGAGCGCCAGACCGCGCTCGACCAGTTGCTACCCTTCCAGCGCGGCGATTTCGAGGGCATCTTCCGCGCCATGCGCAACCCCCAGACCGGCGAGGGCTATCCCGTCGTCATCCGCTTGATTGACCCGCCGCTGCACGAGTTCCTGCCAAGCTATGAGGAGCTGCTCGTCGAGGTGACGCGCCTCGAAGCGACCAATGGCGACGCGAAGGAGCTTGAGGAGAAGCGTGGGCTGCTGCGGGCGGTAGCGGCGATGCGCGAGGCGAACCCGATGCTGGGGCTGCGCGGCTGCCGGCTGGGCCTGCTCTTCCCAGAGATCAACATCATGCAGACGCGGGCCATCCTGGAAGCGGCGGCCAACGTCGCGAAGGAGGGCGTCAAACTCCAGCCGAAGATTATGATTCCGCTGGTCGGGCATGTGAACGAGCTGCGCGAGGTGCGCCGCCAGCTTGAGGCCGAAGCCAAAGCGGTGACGACTGAGCTTGGCGGGCAGGTCGAATACAAGTTCGGCACAATGATCGAGCTACCACGCGCCGCGCTCACCGCTGGGCAGATCGCGGAGGTTGCCGACTTCTTCAGTTTCGGCACCAACGACCTGACGCAGACCACCTTCGGCATGAGCCGCGACGACGCCGAGGGCAAGTTCCTGCTCAAGTACGTCGAGGGCCTGGAGGAGCCGGGCCTGAAAGAACCTGTCAAGATTCTCAAGGTCAATCCCTTTCAGACATTGGACCGCGACGGCGTCGGCCGGCTGGTGCGCATCGCCGTCGAGGAGGGCCGCAAGACGAATCCGAAGCTTGAGGTCGGCATCTGCGGCGAGCATGGCGGTGACCCCGACAGTATCGCCTTCTGCGACGAGACGGGGCTGGACTACGTCAGTTGCTCGCCCTTCCGCGTGCCGGTCGCCCGGCTCGCCGCCGCACAGGCCGCCCTTGCCAAGACCGAGCGCGACAAGTGATTCGCATTGGAGTCGGGGGGTAGGTCTCACTGCGTGAGCGGATTGGGTACGGTTCACACAGAGGGCGCAGCGTTCACGCAGAGTCACACAGAGGGCAACGAGAGGACACTGCCGCGCGGTCTCGATTTCTCCGCGTGACTCCGTTTCCACTCCCTTTGACTCTGCGTGAACCGTACCCATAACTCTGCGTGAACCGTACCTTGTCCGTCCACCGAATCCGTCCACCGAATCCGTCCACCGACGCGGGCAGACGCGCTCTCTGCCTCCCCCTTCCCCCACGGAGGAAGGGGGTCGGGGGGTTAGGTTCTGAGCGTCTCTGAGAAGGGCCACACGCATGCCCAAGCAGTACGCCGTAGGCATAGATGTCGGCGGCACCAAGATTCTCGCCGCCGTGGTGGATGTCCACACTGGCACGGTCATCAGCAGCGCTCGCAAGCGCACACGCCCCGATCGCGGCGCCGATTTCTTCGTGGATCGGTTGCTTGGGCTGGTTCAGAACGCGATTGACGCGGCGGCGCTGCCCGACAAAGATGCGCTCTCCGGCATCGGCGTCGGTATCGCCGGCCAGGTGGATCGCGCCAACGGCGTCCTGTTAGCCAGCCCGAATCTCGGCCTCGGCTTCGACAATCTGCCGCTCGCCAAATTGCTCAGCGAGCGTTTCAACCAGCCGGTCGCGCTCAGCAACGATGTGGACGTGGCGACCGTCGGCGAGCAGCACTACGGCGCGGCGCGCGGCGTGGACGATTTCGTCTGCGTCTTCGTGGGTACCGGCATCGGTTCGGGCATCGTGCAAGCCGGCGCGGCGTACCGTGGGGCGACCGGCACGGCTGGCGAGATCGGCCACACCGTCGTCTCGTATGGCGGGCGCATCTGCGGCTGCGGCGGGCGCGGCCATCTGGAGGCCTACGCCTCGCGCACGGCGATTACGCTCGTGTTGCTGGCGGAGCTGCGGCGAGGCCGCAAGTCCATGCTGAGTGAGCTTCTCAGCCCGGATGAGCCAGGCATCCGCTCGAAGATCATCGCGCGCTGTCTGGACGCGGGCGACGAGCTTGTGACCGAGGTCGTCACCGAGGCTGCCGACTATCTCGGCGCTGGCCTCGGCTCGCTCATCACCTTTTACAATCCACGGCGCGTCGTGCTGGGCGGTGGGCTCATCGAGGCGACGACGCTGCTCTTCGACCACGCCAGCGCCCGCGCCCGCGAGGCGGCGCTGCCCATCCCCGGCCGGCAGGTGGAGATCGTGCGCACCGCGCTCGGCGACAATTCCGGGGTGATCGGAGCGGCGCGGCTGGGCAGCTTCTTCGCCGCGGACTAGTTCACGTCGTTACGAACACCTCGGGGGCTGGCCCGCTAGGACAGGATCTCGACGTACCCGTCCGTTCCATTCACGCGGATCCGCTGCCCATCCCGGATCAGCCGCGTGGCATGCTCCACCCCCACGACGGCCGCCACCCCGTACTCGCGTGCGATCACCGCGCCATGGGTCATTTGGCCCCCCACCTCCGTCACCAGGCCCTTGATCGCAACGAACAGGGGCGTCCAACTGGGGTCCGTGTGGGCGGTGATCAGGATGTCGCCTGGCTCGAGATCCGCCTCCGCCATATCCAGGATCACGCGGGCTCGCCCCTCGACGGTCCCGGCGGAAACCGGTAAGCCGACCAGCGCGCCGGCCGGCAAATCGTCGCGTCGGTACGCCCCGGTCACGACCTCGCCATCCGACGTGAGCACCCTGGGTGGTGTGAGCGCTTGATACGCCGTGAACGAATCCATGCGCTGGCGGATGAGCTGGTCATCCACCTGGTGTGTGCGCGCGACCTCATGGAACTCCTGGAACGTAAGGTAGAAGATGTCTTCCTGCGCACGAAGCACATTGGCCCGCACGAGACGCTCGGCTTCTTCCAGCAGGGCCTGCTTGTAGATGAAGTAGCGGCTGACCATGCCGTACTTCGGATACTCACGGTACCCGATGAAGGTCCTGACCCTGTGGATCTTCCGCTTGACCTCGTCGGCCTTCCTCTCCCCGTCCGGCAAGAGCCGTACGCGCTCTAGCAGCTCCTG
>DATEGV010000268.1:0-3037 GCA_035279925.1 Ktedonobacterales bacterium
GCTCTCCCCTTGAGCAGTGTAGCATCGCGTTCGGAGCGCACGCAACACAACGCTGTATGATCGGTGGGAGGAGAGGGTACGGTGAACACAGAGTCACGTGGAGAGGCAACTGTGGCTTCGGCGGGCGAGGGGGAATCGGAAGGGCTGCCTCACCCCCTGCCCCCTCTCCCTGCGGGGCGAGGGGGGAACGCGGCCCGACGGTCGCGACGCTGGCTCCCCTTCCCCTCGCGAGGGGAAGGGGCGGGGGGGATGAGGACACCCTGTTACGGCAGGTGGATGGTGACATGGCGATCCCAGCCGGCGTAGTCGGCGGCGAAGCGGGCGGTGGCGCCGGGGAACGTGGCGTGGATGAGGGCGGCGAGGGCGGGACGCTGATCGTAGCCGAATTCGAGGGCGAGGAACGCGCCCGGCTTCAGATACGTGGGAGCCTGAGCGAAGAAGCGGCGCAGATGGCCAAGGCCGTCGTCGGCGCCGTAGAGGGCCAGCGCCGGCTCGTACTGCTGTACATCGGCGGGGAGGGTCGCGGCGTCACGTGGGGCGACGTAGGGCAGGTTGGCGAGCGCGACCTCCACCGGCTCTGGCAGCGCGGCCAGCAGATCACCCTCGCGGAAGATGACGCGGTCGGCGACGCGCAGACGCGCGGCGTTCTCGCGGGCGAGGTCCAGCGCGCCGGCGGAGATGTCGGTGGCGTAAATGGTGGGTAGGCGCGGCTCCAGCGCAGCGACGGCGAGGGCGATGGCTCCGCTGCCCGTCCCGATATCGGCCACGAGAGGCGGCGCGGTGGGTGTTGCGGCGAGCCGGGCGCGAATCTCCACAAGCGCGGCCTCCACCAGCAGCTCCGTCTCTGGGCGGGGGATGAGGGCGCGTGCGTCGGCGCGGAAGTCGAGTCCCATGAACTCGCGATGGCCGACGAGGTACGCCACCGGCTCATGCGCCGCGCGCCGCTCGATCAGCCGGTCGAAGTCGGCCGCCTGCTTCGGTGTGAGGGCGCGCTCTGGGTAGGCGAGCACGCTTACCCGCGTGGCCTTCAACACGTGCGCCAGCAGCACCTGCGCGTCCAGTTCCGGCGTTCCCTCGGGGTCCGCCGCGTGGAGGAGACGAGCCGCCCGCCAGAGCGCCACACCGCTGCTGCGCGCCGCCGAAATGTCGTCGGGCATCTCGTCCGCTCCTTCGGCTACCGCTCGATGTGAATCGCCTCACCCCCGCGCGGAGAGAGGGGGAGCCGGAACCTACCCGTCCGGTCAGCTTCCCATGCGCCCCAGCAGAAGAAGGAGCCTGGGCGCTACAGCCTAGAAATTCGCGTTGATGGTTGTGTTACTGCTGAGCGGCCCATCCAGCACGGGTTTCTTGCCCTGGATCAGCGCGGCGAAGGCGGCGTCGGCGCCGCCCTGCGAGAACGTGTAATCGCCAAGCTGCGGCTGTTGCGCATGCAACTGGCTGCTGTCCACGTAGACCGTCACCGTGTCCACGCTTCCCGGCTGATTCTCGACCACCTCGGAGTAGACGCCGTGGCCATGCGCGTCCATCGTGAAGGCGTGCGGCGTGTACCACTCGATGTAAATGTTCTGCGTATTCTTGTAGACGTTCTTGTCGCAGAAGGCCAGGTTGTACGCGGAGTCATAGCCGGAAATGTCCTGGCTCGGCCCACACTGGACCATCAGCGCGCCCAGAACCATGTTGCGTCCCGGCACGTCGCTGTTCGTCGTTGGATTGTAGAGGCCGTGCGAGCCATTGTCGGCGGTGCAGTCCGTGAGGACGGTCATGATGTTCGGGGAACACTTTCCACTCGCTCCCGCACTCCAGTATGAGGTGTTGAAACCCGAGTAGCCCAGGATTGTCGAGTCGCCGGGCAGATACGTCCGTTGCAGGTCGTTGTAGTCTTCGGGCGTGCCTTTGTCCTGGTAGACGGCGCCGGTCTTGGCGTAGGTGACGGCGATCCGCAACTGGTGCAGCGCGCCGCCGTTGGGCAGCAGCGTGACGTAATCGGTCTGATGCTCGGTCACGTAAGCGTTGGCCTTGTTGCCGCCGTCGTTGGCGTCCACCACCATGAAGCCGTCGCCGTTGCCGGTGTGGATGGACGAATCCAGCCCAAGCTGCTGCAAGATGAGCTCGGCGCGTGGGTCCACGAAGTAGAGTTGCAGGTCCTTGCCCTTGATGGCGTCCTCGGCGATCTTGAAGATCTTGCCAAGTTGGGCTCCATGCAACGTCTTGATGCGCGCCAGCAGACGCTGTGAGAGCTCGTGTGTGAACTCTTTGCGGTCGCCGGGTTGGTTCACCGCCCGTCCCGTCGCGCCCAATTGGAACTCGTGGATCTCGAGTTCGAGATTGCTCGAGGTGACGACTACATTATTCCAATCGGGCATCGGCAGCGGGCCGGTCGCGTCGAGGATCTTCTCGATGACGACGGGGGTGAAGGCGATGACACCCTGCGGCGGGGCGTTGCCGGGTAACTGGTTGGGCGTGTTGTTAACGATCTGCAACGCGGCGCGAGCGTTGGTGGGGAAGTCGGGCGAGAGGTTGGAGTCACGCACGCCCCAGTCGAACTGGCAGTGTGTATCGTCGCTAAACGCGCTGCGATAGGGCCACCACCAGTAATACTGCGGCGGCGTCGGATCCTTTGTGAGATCAAGGCAGTTCTGGTCCGGCGGGCCGTGAATGGTTTGGAAGTAGGCCTTATCGAGGTCGTAGGCGTTGTGGAGTGAGAGCGGGTACTGGGTGGACTGCTTGCCGTTTTGCAGCGTTAGGAAGCCGATGTTGCCGATGAAGCCGCCGCCGGGACGCAGCTCGCTGCGGTCCATCGCCATCACAAGATAGTTCGCGGGCTGGCTGATGCCGAGCAGGGCGGGCGCCACGTCGAGCAGGCGGTTCACCTCGGCGAAGGCGCTGGGGGCGATGGAGAGCTGGGCAAGATAGTTCCCGTATTTGGTCCCCGGCTTAAGCTGGCTGGGCAGCGCGCCCACATCGAGACTGCTGTAGGCGATGAGCGCGTCGTTCACGCGGGCCGAAGCGTCCGCCAGGAGGCCGCGCGCCTGGTCAA
>DATEGV010000269.1:0-3894 GCA_035279925.1 Ktedonobacterales bacterium
TCCTGGTGATGCCGGCGCTGGCCGCGTGGGCGACGCTATGCAGAACAACAGAAGCTCCCATAAGCAGTGACATGACAGTCAGGCCGCTCATGAGATACAGGAGTATTCGTTTGCGACTGCGAGACACCATATTCACTCCCCACTCCTCCAGTCGGCTGCGCGCTTGGCAACGTCGCCGAGCGCTAAAGGACTCCCGTATTACCTCCTCTCCGCTCAGTTCCCTACTCGACACGAGAGACTTGCTGGGGACGCCCACAGCAGGGCATGTAGCAACACTTGGCATGACACATACTGACGGTGCGCGACAAGAACGCGCATGTGGAGAACGCACTGGCGCTGGGACCGAGTATTTCGTACATCTATTGATGAGTTAAAGCGATTCTGATGAAACAGGCGAACAATGCTATGGTAGAACAAACGTTGTGGCAGTTTGGGGTGGATGTCGTTGAGACCTGGTGAAGGAGTGGAGGCGTGGCGCTGACGTGCGCTTGATGGGGGAAATCATACACGTGCGGTGTGGAGCGTCGCTGCTCAAAGCCGGTTGCATTGCGTGGCTGGAAGGGGCAGGTGGGACAGGAATCGAACCTGCAACCTGCGGTTTTGGAGACCGCTGCTCTGCCTAATTGAGCTACCCACCTAGAAGGACACGTCCAGCATACCTCACCGCGCCAACGAGCGTCAAGCGCGACGCCACGAGCAAACGCACATGCTACCAGCGCCCCGGCGCCGCCGCGCCCACTGGTACGCTTCTGGCGACGATAGTGTACGCTATAGAGGAAGCAGACGCAGGGTACGCCGATTCCGTGGGAGGCAAAGCGATGGCCGAGGAGACGACCGCGCCGCGAGCCACGCGCCATGCCCACGATGACGACGGCTCCCACGGCCACACGCACGACGCAGCCGACTCGGGACACGCTGGACGCCGCCACGCCCACAGCCATACGCACGCGCCGGGGAGCGAACGCGCCACAGATAGCGCGGCGGGCCTGCGCGTCGTGATGATCGCCACCGCCGGCATGCTCGTCGTCGCCGCCGTCGAGTTCGGCTTCTTCGCCGTCAGTCGCAGCGCTGGGCTGCTCTCGGACGCGCTGCACAACCTTGGCGACGTGCTGACCACGACGGCGCTGTGGATCGCCTTTCTGGTGGCGCGGCGGCCGGCGACGCCCCGGCACACCTACGGTTTCCATCGCGCCGAAGATCTCGCGGGCGCGTTCATCGCGCTCGTCATCGTCGTCAGCGCGGGAGCGGCAGCCTTCGAGTCGTACCGCCGGCTCGTGAGCAACGCGCATCCCACACAATTGGGGTGGGGCATCGCCGCCGCGCTCTTCGGCTTCGCGGGCAATGAAGTCCTCGCGCAGTACAAGATGCGCGCGGGGGAGCGCCTGCACAGCCAGCCGCTGATCGCCGATGGCCAGCACTCGCGCGCGGACGGCCTCACCTCGCTGGCGGCGGCGGCCGGACTGTTCCTCGTCGCGATGGGCGTGCCCAAGGCGGACCCCATCGCCGGCCTGCTGATCTCCGCGGCGATCCTCTACATCCTCACGGATGTCGGTAAAGAGGTGTTTGGCCGCCTGATGGACGCCGTGGACCCGGCGCTGGTGGAGCAGATGCGCGCCCAGGCGGTCGCAGTACCGGGCGTGCGAGAGATCGCTGACCTGCGCGCGCGTTGGGCTGGGCGCCGGCTCTACGCGGCGATGAACATCGGCGTGGATGGCGCGTTGCCACTGGCTGAGGCGCACACGATCGCGGAGCGTGTCCGGCAGGAGATTCTTGCGCATGTGCCGGGCGTCGCGGCGGTGGATGTGCATGTGGATCCCGTCGGGCTTGACCCCACCTTCGACGCGCATCGCTGGCTGCACCAGCCGCACGATGACGCGGGCGAGGACACGCACGGACACACAGACACCCGCGAGGAAGCGCCCCCTCGCGCGGACGACCGGCGCAACGGCTGAGCATGATGAGAGTTTTCTCACATGTGACCCTTCCCACTGTCATTCCGGCGGGAGGCGCGGTACGATGTCCGTGGGCGAATGGAGCAGTGGAATCGCAACCCACACGCAAGCCTTCCGTAGAGTCTATACAGGTCTTCGGCTCGCTCGGCGCCTTTCGCACTCGCCGCCACCATCGTGATGGCGCACGCAGCCGGCGCGCGACGCCTGAGGAGATAGCGCAGACGCGCTCAGGCACGTCGAGCCGCGAGAAGGAGGGACAGAGTGGGTACCAGTGGCGCCGCTCTAGTCGCCGGAGATACGGTCGGAAGTATGTCGGGGAGTCACCGCGTGTCCGAGAGCGCCGGCGCGGTTCACACCGTCGAGATGCAGGAGGATGTGACGCTGGTGCGCCGGACGTTGGCCGGCGATCAACAAGCGTTTGCCTCGCTCGTCGAAAAATACAAGGATTCCGTCTTCAACGTGGCGTATCGCATGCTCGGCAATCCGAGTGAGGCGGAGGACGTCGCGCAGGAGGCGTTTGTGCGCGCGTATACGCAACTGCACACGTACAAAGACAGCCATCGTTTCAGCACGTGGCTGCTCTCTATCGCGTCGCACCTCTCGATTGACCAGCTCCGCCGCCGCCGCTTTCTGGCGTTACCGCTGGAGAACGTGCCGTTTCTGGAATGGATCGCGGACGCGGGCATCGGGCCGGAGGACGCCGCGCTGGCCGTCGAAGCCTCGGATGAGATGCAGCGCGTTTTGAGCGTGCTGCCGGCGAAGTACCGCGCGGTGCTGGTGCTTCGCTACTGGCACGATCTCTCCTATGACGAGATCGCGGAGGCGCTGCATCTGACGCCGCCGCTGGTCAAGGCGCGGCTGCATCGCGCGCGGGAACTCGTGGCCCGTTCCATGAAAGCGACCGGGCTTGATCGCCATTTGACGCTCGCGGACGCCGGCCGGGCAGACATCGGCGCGGCCAAGGAGCCCACAACGGGAGCGCCGAAGTGAGGTCGCCGCTCGCGCGGGACGCGCAATCGTCCCTGGAAGAGGGCGAGCGTCTGGATGACCTCTCGTCACTCAGCGACCCGCCGGTCTGGTTGACGCCACCCTCTATGCCTATGCCCGCCGCGCAACCGTCGCCCGCGGCCTCCGATTTCACCGCGCGGGTGATGGCGCGCATCCAGACGGAGAGCCAGCCGGCGTTCATCGGCGCGCGCGATACCATCCAGGCGGCCGCTCCGCGTGGGCGTTGCCGGCGCAGGTCGAGGCTGCGGGCGTGGATGGTCGCGCTGGTCCTGATGTTCGGGCCGGCGCTGCTGCTCGCCATCGTCTTCCCGGGCCTGGCGTTCGCCGTCGCCGACGCCCTGCTGGCGCTGCTGCTGGGCGGTCTCGCGGGCCTCCGCGTCGCCACGCATGCGTTCAACCAGCTTGCCACGAATCCAGCGGTGCTGGTGGGCCTGGCGCTGGGCTGCGGGGTGACGGCGTTTGGATGCGCGTATCACGCTCGTCATGTCTATCGCTTGCCACGAAAACGCTGATCCCTATGCGCACATTGCCGGAGAACGCCCAACGGAGACACCGCGCTGGGCGTGGCTGTGTCGTCACGCTCTGCGCCCTGCTCGCCGCGCTGGCCCTCGCCATTCCGCTGACAAGGCAGTTGGCGCTCGCGGGACATGAGGCGAGCGCGTTCGTCGCGGCGCGCGCGTCTCGGACTCGGATAGGCGCAAGCGCGCTCGATGGCGGAGGGTGCACGTCGAGTGGGCGCAACGTCGCCGGTGGCGATATCGTGGTCGCGGCGGATGAGCATGTCTGCGGCAGCGCCAACGCGCTCTTCGGCGATATTCGGGTGGCGGGGCGTGTGGATGGCAGCGTCACGACGCTCGGCGGCTCGATCGTCATCACCGGATTGGTGATGGGAAGCGTGCGCGCGGTCGGCGGCGATGTGACGCTGGGTCCGCGG
>DATEGV010000270.1:0-4518 GCA_035279925.1 Ktedonobacterales bacterium
TTCGGCCTGAACGTCACGCGGTTGAACGTGCCGTGGGGCCAGGCGGCGCATCCCGATGAGGTCGCGGTTCAGCTCGACGCGCTCCCCAACGCGCGCGGCGTCCTCATCACGCACAACGAGACCTCCACCGGCGTCACCAACGATATCCAGGCGCTCGCCCGTGCCATTCGCTCGCGGCGGCCGGATGCACTGATCGTGGTAGACGCCGTCAGTTCGCTAGGCTGTGTGGACCTGCGCATGGACGAGTGGGATCTGGATATCGTCTTCACCGGCTCCCAGAAAGGCTGGATGGTCCCGCCGGGGCTGGCGATGATCGCTGCCAGCGAGCGCGGGTGGGCGGCTGTCGAGCGCGCGACGTTGCCCCGCTTCTACTGGGACTTCCGTCCGGCGCTGGCCTCCCTCAAAAAGGGACAGACGCCGTACACGCCCCCCGTCAATATCTTCGTTGGTCTGGATGTGGCGCTGGAGATGATGCGCAGCGAGGGGCGTGAGGCCATCTTCGCCCGGCATCACGAGGTCGCGGAGTTGACACGCAAGCGTGCTCGCCGGCTCGGCCTCGATCTCTTCGCGGACCCCGGGCACGCCTCGGATACTGTCTCGGCGCTTCGCGTGCCCGAAGGCGTTGACGCGAAGGCGTTGGTGAGGGCGCTGCGTGAACGGGACGCGGTCATCATCGCGGGTGGGCAGGACCGGCTGGAGGGCCAGATCATTCGCATCGGCCACCTCGGCTACGTCCACGAGCCGGAGATACGCGCCTGCATGGACGCGCTTGAGCGACAGCTTGCCGCCCTGGGCCATCGCGCGCCCGCCGCGGTCAGCGAGAACTAGCCTCATTCGCGTATCGTCGCACACACGCCGCGCTGATGTCGTCGTGAGCGTGGCGCGCGACCTTAGTGGGTAGTCATTGACACGTGAGTCATCTGGCTGCCACGACGCCTCTGGCTCCGCCTTCCCCCGTGTGGAAAGGGGGCCGGGGGTTAGGTCAACGTATCTTGACCAGCAAGGAGTCACCGTCCATGCCCGACACTTCGCAGCCGCTTGATGGCGCGCCCGCCACCGCCGAACGTCCGCGCATTCTCGTGGCCGATCCCATCGCCGCCGAGGGTATCGCGCTCCTGCGCGAGCGCGCCGATGTGGATGAGCGCTTCAAGTTGGACGCCGCATCGCTCGTGGAGATCATCGGCCGCTACGACGCGCTGGTGGTGCGCAGCGAGACACGGGTGACGGCGGCGATCATCGAGGCGGGGAGTCATCTGCGCGTCATCGCGCGGGCGGGCGTCGGCGTGGATAACGTGGATGTCGAAGCGGCGAGCCGGCATGGCATAGTCGTCGTCAATTCGCCAACCGGCAATATCGCGGCGGCGGCGGAGCACACCATCGCGCTACTCTTTAGTCTCGCGCGGCACATTCCCGCCGCCAACGCCTCGCTGCGGGCCGGCAGGTGGGAGCGCGCGCGCTTCGTCGGCGCGGAGTTGCGCGGGAAGACGCTGGGTATCGTCGGCCTTGGGAAGGTTGGCGTCGAAGTGGCGCGGCGCGCGGGTGACGGTGGCCTGGGGATGCGGCTGCTGGCCGCCGACCCGTATGCGGCCCCGGAGACGGCACGCACACTCAACGTCGAACTCGTGGCGCTGGATGAGCTGCTGGCGCACGCCGACTTCATCACCGTGCATACGGCGCTGACAAGCGGTACGCGCGGATTGATCGGGGCGGCGGAGCTGGCGCGCGTGAAGCCGGGCGCGCGACTCATCAACTGCGCGCGGGGGGGCGTGATTGACGAGGAGGCGCTGCTCGCGGCGCTGGAAGCGGGTACCGTGGCGGGCGCGGCGCTGGATGTGTTCACCTCCGAGCCACCGGCGGAGGGATCAGCCGGGCGGCGGCTGATCGAGCATCCACATGTCGTGGCGACGCCGCACCTCGGCGCGTCCACTGAGGAGGCGCAGGTCAACGTCGCGGTGGATGTGGCTGAGCAGATCGTCGAACTGCTGGCGGGCGGCGCGGCACGCAGCGCCGTCAACGCGCCGCTCATCCTACCGGACACACTGCGCCAGTTGCAGCCGTGGATGCGCCTCGTCGAGAAGCTCGGCCGGCTGTATACCCAGCTCCATCCCGGCCCGCTGCATCAGGTCGAGCTCAGCGTCAGCGGTGAGATCGCCCAATTCGACACGCGACCGCTCTCGGCGGCGCTCGTCAAAGGCTTGCTGGAGTCCGTCTCCGAGGCGCACGTGAATCTTGTCAACGCGCCGATCCTCGCGCGCGACTGGGGGCTCGTCGTCACGGAGCGGCGCACCCCGGCGCACGCGCAGTACGCGAATCTGGTGACGCTGGAGGTACGGCCGGACGGCGCGGACCGGGTGGACACGCTGGCCGCGACGATCACCTGGGCCGAGGAGCGCGTGGTGCGTGTGGACGACTACCTCACCGACTTTGTGCCCGCCGGCCACATCCTGTTCTGCTACAACGTGGATCGTCCCGGTATGATCGGGCGCGTCGGCATGATCCTGGGAGACGCGGGCGTCAACATCGGGCATATGGACGTTGGCCCGCTCGCCGGTCACCTGCCTGGACGGGGGCGGGTACCCGGCGGGCAGGCGCTGATGATTCTGTCCGTGGACGATGAAGTTCCGCCGGCGGCTCTCGAAGGGATTCGCGGGACGGAGAGTATCCACAGCATGGTTAGCGTCGTCCTGAATGGTGAGGGTAAATAGCCCACTTGTTGCGGGAGGCTCGACAGCGATGGCGCAGGTCGAGTATGCTGGCGCAACGACACGCAATTCAAGGAGCCGCACAACCGGGGAGGCGTCCGGTGTTCACGACGAGCAACAATACGATGGCATGGTCCGCACAGCAAGCATCGCGACAGTGGCCGTCAACGACCACATTGACACCCGATCCGGAGGTCATCGCGCACGCCGGCGTGTTGCTGCGCGCCCTTGACCGCGCCACACAGGCGCTAACGGACGCGCTGGACGTCACCGGGTTTCCGGAGTCCGAGCGGCAGTCGGAGGTGGCGTTGTTGAACTCGCTCGCCTCGGGCCTGCCCCCAATCACGTTGCAGGACGTGGTTGAGGCGCTGCATGTCCTCGCTGTCATCAGCGGACCAAACGCTCTCTTCCCGGGCGCGAACGCCGACCTCTCACTGCCGGATGAGGCGCGCGAACTGCTCTATCTGCTGGAGCCGCTCTCGGCGCTGGCGGTCGCGAACGGACGCCTGCCGAAGTACGCGGGCGCGCGACTGCGGGCCGCGCCGCTGGCCTTCTCGCTCAGCCAGCCAAAGACCGACGCCGCGCTGGCCGCCGTGGTAGACGTGCTGCGTCAGCTCATGCGCCTGCCGCTACAACACCCCCGGCTCACGACGATTCGCAAGCGCGGGCCGGCCGAGCCGACGCATGGCGCGGCGTTCATCATGTTGTTGATGCTTATCGCGGTGGTGGCGGCGCTTATTCTGGTGTTGTCTTTGGCGACCGGCGGCCCGTTCCAATTCCGTTAGAAGCGATCTGCGCGGCGCCCTGCCCGCGTTTCACGGCGCGTGGCGTCCGTGGCGTCTCGATCTCGCCGCTATCCCACATGGAGAAGTTGGGCGGCGCGAAGATCGCCCGCACCAGTCGCTCGGCGTCATGCCGGACGAGGTGATCTTGGTGGATCGCGAGCAGGCGCTCGATGACGACATCGGGCACGAGTTGGCGAAGCGTCTTCTCGTCCGACTTGACGGGATGCTGGTCTTCGGCGGCATAGAGGCCCAGGAGATGCGGCGGGAACGAACCGTCGTGGGCGATCACGCGATCCACGCGACCACCCAGGTAGCGGTGTATCTCGCGCACGAAGTCCGAGGCGCGGAAACCATCGGTTTCGCCGTGCTTCGTCATGAGGTTGCAGATGTAGATCTTGCGAGCCTCCGAGGCGCGCAGCGCGTCCGCGACACCCGGCACGAGCAGATTCGGTAAGACGCTGGTGTAGAGGTCGCCTGGCCCGAGCACGATGACGTCCGCACGCTTGATGGCGCGTATCGCCTCCTCGCAGGCCGGAGCGTCCTCCTGAAGGAAAACCCGCTTGACGGGTGGGATGGGACCGGGATTACGCTTGCCGCGCGTATCTATGTTGGTTTCGCCGGTGACGATGTTGCCATCCGCCAGCTCGGCGCAGAGGGTAATGTGTTCCAGTGTGACCGGCAACACCTTGCCGGCGGTGTCGAGGAGCTCCTGGGCGTCTTCGATGGCGCGCAGCAGTTTGCCGTCATTCAACTCTTGCAACGCGGAGATGATGAGGTTGCCCAGGCTGTGGCCGCCCACGCCCGCCTGCTCTGCCACGCGCTGCGCTTGTGAGTCGTCCGCGCCGCCCGCGAGGAGCCGCGTCTCGCGCTGGCCGTGCCCTTCACGAAAGCGAAACGTGAACACGTCCCGCCAGAGAGCGCCCTTGCGGGAGAGCGCCACCAGCGCCTGGCGCAGATCGCCGACGGGCACGAGGTGGCCGAACTCGTCCATGAGCCGGCGTGAGCTGCCGCCGCTGTCGGCCATCGTGACG
>DATEGV010000271.1:0-6836 GCA_035279925.1 Ktedonobacterales bacterium
GACGCGCTCACCGTCGCCGTGCCCACCGCGACCGCATGAAATACTGCTGAGACGGAGCCATTGACGGCCCAGCACCCGCCATACGAACACGAGTTCACTGGCGCGGGTGAGGCGACCGGCGCGCCGTTTGGGGCGAGCGCCTGGGTATTCGAGCTGCCTTGAATTGTCCAATAGGTAGTTGGGAGCGTCAAAATTAGAGTCTGACCAGCTTGCAGGATGATGGTCGCGCCGTTCTGGTCGAATCCAGCCCGAGCCACGCCTGCGGGAATCGTGGCGGAAGTTGTGGCGGGAGTTGTGGCCGGAATCGTGGCGGGAGTTGTGGCGAGCGTCCTCGGGCCAGCCGAGACCCCGCAGCTCGCCAGGCACACGCAGAAGGCGCAGCACGCCGCGACCACGGCGCCGCGCCGCCAGAAGGATAATCCATGTGTCTTGCTGCTCATCGCTCGCACTCCTTCCGAAGGCTTCGTCCCTCCGTTGGCCACCACAGTCTCCTGCGCCACATGTGTTTGCGCTCTTCAGACAGACGCGAGTACCCGGCAAGACGTTCCAGCGTCACAACCGGTTTGCTTGACTTCAGCATGCGGGCGATGCGCATGGGATTGGCGTCTAATGGTGTTCAGTGGTCAGCGCCCGCATCTCCTCCACCTCCGTGGCGTAGATATGCGCGGACTTGACGATCATTACCAGCCGCCCAACTGGCGCAGACAGCGCGGCGGCGACGTGGCGCTGCACGGCAGCCAGCTCGACGAGGTTGCCGTAGCCCTTCGTCCCGAAGTCTATGCTGTGCGCGTAGACGACCAGCTCCAGCGCGCCGGCGGGCAGCCAGAAGTCCAGCAGACTGACGCAGGGGATGTAGCTGGTGTCGGTGAGCGGTTGAAACGTGGTGATGGTGGCGGAGCGCGACGCGGGGTCGCGGCGCAGGCGCTCGATCACCCAGGCTACCTGATCGCGGCCGGCCCGCGCGTAGTCATAGAGGCGCGTCGCGTAGCTGTCGGCGTCGCCAAGCGCGGCCACACGCGCGTAATCGCGGAAGTTCGCGCCCATCCACGCCAGCCGCTCCGGATCGCCGTGCGCCGCGATGAACGGATCGTCGGGATCGGGCGCGGCGATATTCAGCGTCACATGAGCAAGCTCGCGAATGGGCAGACCGTCATACGCGGCCGGCTCGCCGTCGGCCAGGATGCGCGCGGCAATTTCGAGCCACGCGGCTCCCAGAGTCATCGCCGTGATTGTGCGCATCGTCGCTCCTAGCACCTCACCCCAAGCCCCCTCCGCCTCGGCTCTGGCTCCGCAGACCTCACCCCCCGGCCCCCTCTCCCGCAAGGAGAGGGGGAATCTCACCGCGCACGTCGCGACGCTGGCTCCCCCTTCCCCCGTGGTGGGCGGTTAGGTTCCGCGCGAGACACGGGCCAGAACGCCGCTCATTGATCGCCCCTTCCCTCCGCGTGTCGGGGAAGGGGGTTGGGGGATGAGGACACCCTACCCCCGGCGCTGCTTGCGCACCATCGGCAGGCGCGCGGGACCAAGGGCGCGCTTGCAGTTTGGGCAGACGTAGTAGCCTTCCGGGTCGCGGTATTCCAGTTCGCTGTAGGCGAAGTGCAGATAGCAGATACCGCAGCGAGTGCTTCCGCCCTGGCTGGAGATGGCGCGATCCTGGACGAAGACCTCGTGCAGCGCGTCAATCAGCGGGCCGACATCGCCGCGCACATCGCGTCGTGGCAGCGTCGTCCACGCCTCATCGCTCTCGTCGTCGTCCGGAGTCGCCGCGTCCTCCCGGCTCTCCGGCTCGCGCGCGGCCACCTGATCGTTAGAGCCACGCGGATGGCGATTCGTCTCCTCGTTGGGCGCCGTTGCTGGAGCGCCGGTGACGTGGGGATGAGCAGCGCGCGGCTCGGGCGCGGAGACACCGCCGGCGCCGTTCGCCTCGTGTCCGTTGTGCGGGCGGTGGCGCTGCGTATCGCGCGGCAGCATGCGCCGCTCCCCAACGAAACGATACGGGCTGGCGCGCTCGCTCGTCGGCGTTACGATGAACGGGGCCGCGTCCTGGCCGGCCGGCGCGTCGCTGCGCGGTTGCGATTCCGTCTCCGGCTGCGCAGCCTGCACAGGCGTTGGTTCGGTGTGGTAGCCATTCGCTTCGCTCGTGGGCGCGGATGGCGGGGCTGCCTCGGCTGCCGGTTGCGGACTGACGGATGGTGGCGGCGGTGTCTGGCGTATCGGGATAGCGCCGTTCTGTGGCTGCGACCCCGCTGGACGAGGTGGTCCGCGCCGCCCTCGCCGGTTGCCGCGACCGTTACGGCCCGCATGCGCGTTTCCCATAGAGTATCTCCCTCACAGGCCGCGCCCCTCGTGGGGGCCGTCGCCTGGCTGAACGCACTGGTACTCATCTCTTAGAGTACCATATCGCGTGTGGGGAGAAGCGTCTATCAGGCGCTGAGGAAGGCGAGCACGTCGCGGTTGAACTGCTCCGTGCGTTCGATGATGGGGATGTGCCCGACGCCGGGGTAGACCATGTGCTGGGCGCCGGGGATTCGCGCGGCGAGATGGGCGCCGTTGGGGGGCGGCACGAGTGGATCGAGCTCGCCGTGGATCACCAGCGTCGGCGCGGCGACACGCCCAAGCTCGCCGGCTACGTCATGGGCGAGCGCGGCCTGCAACTGGCGCATGTAGCCCCCGGCGCTCATCGGGCGGTAGCGGGCGACCTCAGCGATGCGCTCGAGCTCCTCCGGGTGGGCGCGCACGTAGTCGGCGGCCATGATGTTACTGTAGTTGCGGACGGCGCGCTGGCCGATCTCCATGTTGGGGTCCGGGGCGAGCAGCATCGCGATCTCTGGATTCGGCTGCACATGGGATGGGCCGCCCGCTGATGTCGAGACGAGCACAAGCTTCTCGATCTGCTCGGGATGGCGCACGGCCAGCTCGAGCGCGACGAAGCCGCCCAACGAGATACCCACTACATTTGCCCGCGCGATGCCCAGCGTGGTCAGCAGCGCCGAGGCGTCGTCCGCCAGATCGACGATGGTGTAGGGGGCGCTGGCCTCGTCGCTATCGCCGGTGTCGCGGTGGTCAATCGCGATGGTGCGGTACAGCCGCCCGAAGGCCTCCATCTGCCGTTCCCAGCCTAGCCGCTTTGAGCCAAGGCCCGTCAGCAACAAGATGGCGCCTCGCGCGTCCCGCGGATTCGCCAGGCTGACCTCGTCGTAGGCGAGGCGGCGCCCGTCAGCCAGTGTCACATACGATGGCGATTGAACCTGCATCCGCACACCCCTCCCACACTCACCTTCACGCCCGTATCTACTCGCTCTCCGCCCATGCCGCCTTCTGCTCCGCCGTCATGCTCGGGCTGAGCCGGACCGCCTCCGCGAAGTCGAGAATCGGCTGCTCCGGCGTCTCGATGCTCGCGCCCGAGCGGCTCCGCAGCAGCGCCGGGGCCAGCGACGCCTGCGTTTGCAGCGCGAGGCGAATCTGGTCCGCGGTCGCGTTGAGCGCGTCGCCCAGGGCGCGCACCAACCGCTCCGGCGCCGAGGCCGCGCGGATATAGCCCGACTCCAGGCCGCCCACCACGTCCGTGCCGAGGCCCAGCCGCGCCGCAAGTCCCTTCATCGTCAGACCGCGCGCCCGGCGCAGCCCCCGCAGCGTCGCGATGGCCCGCTGCCCGACGGTCTCGGCGGGAGCCACACGCGGCTTGGGGAAGGCCGTGACGAAGGCCCGCGCCCGCGCCCGCGCCGCAATCGCCTCGACGGCCGGCGTCAGCTCCTCGCGCTCGTAGCCCGTCGTCGCCACCAGCGCCGCGTTGAACTCCGTCAGTTCCGCCGTGGCCTGTGGATATGTCGTCAGGACGCGCAGGAGCGCGCCGGACTCGCCCCGCTCGCGCGCGGCCACCATCTCCATCTTCGCCAGCAACAACTGCCCCGCGCTCACCCGTTTGCCCGTCGTCGGGGAGGGTGCGCGGCGAGCCCCGTTTCGTGTCTGCTTCGGTGTCTGTGTCATCTCGTCTCGCTCCTCACCCTAGCGCGCGACCGTCGCCGTCGTCTCAGCCTCGATAGATTGCCGCAGGCGCACCAGCGCCTTCTCATAACGCAAGCGCATCGTTCGCTCGGTTTTGCCGCAGAGCCGGGCAATATCGTCCCAGCGCAGGCGGTCCAGCACGCGCAGGACCATGATCTGCCGGTCCAGTGGATCGGGCAGGTATTCCAAAATGCGCTCAGCCTCCACGGCGGCCATGCGCTCTTCAAGGTCGTCGCGCGGGTCCGCGATCACGGCTCCCTGGCCGAGCGCCGCCTCCTCGCGATCCTCCGCCGCAACGTCTATGCGATCAACCAGGGCGCGCGGCACGTGTTGCGGGCGCCCAGCCGGCCGGCCCTGCTCGTCGCGGCGATAGCTCAGGCCCTCCTGGCGCAGCACGCGACTGAAGTTGTCGGCGCAGAGGCAGCGCAGGTAGTGCACGAAGTTGAGCGTCATGAACTTCTCGTGCGGGTCTTGCGCTTCACGCAGCACCTGCTCGATCATGCCGGCGATGGCGTCTTCCATCAGGTCGGGCCGGTGGCGCAGCCCCCAGGAGCGGCGCTGGAACTCCGGCATGCAGCGGTCCACCAACAACTCACACAGGGCGCGCACGTGTTGGCTTGCGCCGCGCTGTTTCCAGGCGCGAATCGCCAGCACAAGCTCCGCTTCGCCGATCTCGTAGCCGCCCCCCGGCAGCCGTCGCAGCAGCCGCGCGCGTGTTCGCGGCTCGCTCGGGTTGATCGGCTCGGCGGCTCCGTCGTACACCCCGGCGGCGGTGGCCGTCTGCGCGGGAGTGAGCGACTCCGTCACATCCGGCGACGCCGTGACATTGGTCGGCGCCGGGGCAGCGCGTGGTGTCGTCGTCGGCATCGTCTCATCTCCTGGGTTCGAGCGCGCTGGTCGCTTTGACTCATCCATAAGCGGTCTTCTCCGTCATGCCAGGTTCCGCGCGTCCACGCTGAAAGGGATTGTCTGCGACCGGCCGGTAAAGCGCTTCCACGTGCATATTCCTGTCGCTCCGGACAAATACGGAAACGCGCGGACATGTCGGCTCACGTTGGCGCGGGTTGGGATGCGTGGGATCGGCTGTCTCGTATGGCAGATTCGGGGTCGTGCTCCCATTATACCAGGAGAGTGGAAGCGGGCGGTGAGACATGCGGCGCGATGCGGCGGGCGCGTGGAGGGGATGAGAGCAGGCAAAAGGGGCAGACCATCGCCTGCCCCAATACCGTATGTTCGAGAGCGAATAGCAGCTCGCCCGCTATGCGCGGATAGAAATCAGCCTACCCGGAAGCCAGTAGAGAACAGCCTACCAGCGTGAGCGCGTCCTTGCCGGAGCGCGGCCCGGCGAACGTCACGCGGAAAACAGCCCGCGCGCAATGGGAAGAAGCAGCCTCCCCGACCGCCGTGCGCGCGAGCGAGAAACAGCCGCCGCGCGCTTCCGATTGGCGAGAGTGGAAGCTGCCCACCACGCCGTTCTTGTGGGATACTACTGCAAGGGCTATACCAAGGCTGGATATATAGAACTTGGCCGATCTATAAAGCGGTAGTTATGTCGAGCGACCGACTTCTCGTGTAGACGCGCGTCCCGTGACAAGATGGAGGTCGCGGTCAGTCGTGGTCAGTGGCGCTCGCGGAGCGACCGGCGCGCTGGTTTCAAAGGCGGCCGGATACGTTGGGTAGGAGGAGAACCGATGGATTTTGCGGATGTCGTACGCAAGCGGCGGATGGTTCGGCATTTCTCAGGCGAGCCGGTGGCGCCTGAGGTAGTGGACCGCATTCTGGATCTGGCGCGACACGCGCCGAGCGCGGGCTTTACTCAGGGCCAGTCGTTCGTGGTCGTGACGGACCCGGAGCTACGACGCAAGATCGCCGCGCTGTGTGGCGAAGACGAGTACGTGGTTTCGGGGTTCCACCCATTCATCTCAGGCGCGCCGGTTCTGCTCATTCCCTGCACGAGCGAAGCGGCGTATCATCGGCGCTATCAGGAGCCGGACAAGACGCAGGAGGATGGGACGGAGATCGAATGGCCGGCGCCGTACTGGCACATGGATATCGGCTGCGCGGTCATGCTCGCGCTGCTCGCCGTCGTGGACGAAGGGTTGGCGGCGGGATTCGCCGGCGCGCACGATGTGCCCGCGCTACGTGCGCTGCTCGGTATTCCCGACGAGGTGACGCCGGTCGGCGTGATACCCATCGGCCATCGCGCCCCCGACAGACCCTCCCCATCGCTCAAACGTGGGCGCAAAGCGGAGGCGGAGTACGCGCATTGGGAACGCTGGTGAAATTCGCTCATGGTCAGCGCGCTCCGCGCCAGGTGAGCGGTTGTGGAATCGCTGACCTCGCGCGACATCGAACTTTGACGACACAGAGAGGAGCACGTGAGCATGCGCGCGTTCGAGCTTGCCGACCTGCTGGCGACGCAGCGGTCCGGCGATACGCTGTACCACGAATTTCTGCGGGAGCCGGCGCTGAGCATGGGCCTCTACGTGCTGCCGGCGGGCGGGACCGATCCGCAGCGGCCGCACACGGAGGATGAGGTGTACTACATCGCGCGTGGGCGGGGGATGATTACCGTAGGCGAGGAGCAGCGCGCGGTGATGGCGGGAGCGGTGGTCTACGTGCCGGCGCGCGTCGAGCATCGCTTTCACAGCGTCGCGGAGGAGCTACAGATTCTCGTCTTCTTCGCGCCCGCCGAGTACAGCCAGGCGGGGGGAGCGGGAGCTGAGGGCTGATAACCCGTCGGTTTAGGCGGTTGTCGTTGGCGTCAGAGAAGGCTGCCTCATCCCCCCAACCCCCTTCCCCTCCCGAGGGGAAGGGGGAGCCAGCGCCGC
>DATEGV010000272.1:0-4027 GCA_035279925.1 Ktedonobacterales bacterium
CCCACAGGTCAATGGCTGCTGGCCTCGGCCGGCGAAGGCTTGATCGCCAGCGGCTCACTCTCCCGCGCGACAGTCTCGGATACGATGGACGCCGTCTCTCTCGCCTCCGCGTCCTTCGCGCCGTCCGCCCGATCCCAGCGGGAAGGCCCGCGCGTCGTCTGGGGATAGATCGGTCGCGTCAAAGAAACAGGCCAGGGCTTCCGGTGTGGAAACTCTGGCCCGTCGTGTTGTGTCGGCTATTCCGTGGGCGTCTCGCCATCTGGAAACGCGCCGACTCCCTGCCGTAGGAGCGCGCGCATCGCGTCGGCCCGGCCATGCAGCCACTCGGGCCGCTGCCCGCCAATGAACTTGCCGCTACGCGCGGTGGTGTACACTCGCTGGGCCTGCGTGATAGCGAGCACGAGCTGACGATCGGTGGGACGCCACCCATGCCTGCGCGCCCAGGCAAGCTCGCGCATGACACTCTGGTATCCCGCGAGATACGCGGCGTCATCTTCGCGTCCGCCCGGCGGCGCGCGCCCAAGGTCGTCGCGATCTCCTCGCTCCATAGCCAGCCTCTCGGTCTCCCGGCAGCCATCGCTTGCCATACCGGCTCCCGCGATTACGCGCGGAGTCGGCGTGGACGATTAGTGGCCGCAACCGCAGGAGCGCGCCTGGCCACTGTCACCGGAGGTCTTGAAGCTGTGGCCGCAGCCGCAGGTTGAGACGGCGTTGGGGTTATTGACGGTGAAGCCGGCGCCCATCAGGCTATCCACATAGTCCACCTGGCTGCCCGCGATGTAGCCGGAGCTCATCTCGTCCACCAGCAGGCGAATGCCCTCGAACTCCGTGATCACGTCGCCATCCTGGGCCTCATCCAGCGTCATGCCATATTGCAGGCCAGAGCAGCCACCGCCCGCGACGAAGATGCGCAGGCCGAGCGACTGATCGCCCTCCTGATCGAGCAGTTCACGGACCTTCTCGGTTGCCGATGAGGTCATGCTCACCAACGCCTGCTGAGTCTCAATCGTATCCGCCATGAGAAATCGCTCCTCCACGCGGCGCCCCCGATCGCTCGATGCGCCGGGCCACGCGCCCTAGACCGGACGATGGGAATGCCGCCGGACCAGACACTTTACTATGTATAGCATTGTACCCGCCACACGCCAGCGCGTCAATGCGCGCCGGTCGCGCGTACCCTCAGTATACACGCACATCGCAGGTTGTGTACCGGCTGATTGTGAGAACCTGCTGAGAAGGCGGACCCTCACATTCGGTCTCTCCATATTGGCGGGCGAGCGACAGAGCGTGAGGCGCGACGCCTACTTTGTGTTCTTCGGCCCCAGCACACTGTATACGATGGGTCCGATGGCGATAGGCAGCATCACGATGAGCCCGATGGTCCAGCCGAACCGCTTCTCTTGCAGAGAGTCGAAGAGCGCGATGAACCAGGCAAAGACGTAGATGATGAGCGCCACCACAACCATCAAGATGCTCGTCAGGGCATGGACCCCGGACATGCCGTTGTGGACGGCGGCGGCGATGAGTCCGATGGTCAAGAGCGTCAGGATTAGGACGGTCCATTTGCTCAGAAACGTGTATTTGATCTTCACCGATCTCCCCCAATCTCTCCCCTGGCCACGGAGCGCCGATGGCCAGCGCGGGCGAGAGTCGCCCGTCGCCGCACTAGCTTGCCATACATTGCGCTCGCTGGCAAGTAGTTCGCGGACCTGGGTAGCCGATCCACCGCGCCGGACTCATGGCTGCTTGCGTCGCTGGCCGCCATCCACCGAATCCACAATGTCGTCCATCATGCGAAATCCGCCGGCGGTCGCCTGGCGCGCGGCGTCTTCGAGGTTGTCCGCCGCCGTCATCATGCCGCGCACGCCAACGAAGATGGCCGCCGTCACACCCACGGCATAGCCGGCCAGCGCCGCGACCACCAGCGCCGCGAAGTGGACGAAAAGGCGCCCCGGCCAGCCGCCATCCACGGCCGCGCCCAATATTTCGACGAACACGCCACCGAAGAACGCGCCGAGCAGACCCGCGCGCAGCACGCGCCAGATGGCGTGGCGCACGGCGTCCAGAAAATTGCCGCGCATCTGTACAAACATTGTCTGCTCCCGCGCCCGCAATACAGGCGGTATGAAGTATGGGGAGGCGAGCGCCACGCCCCTTGGAGTATAAGCTATCGTTCATGTGCATGTACGCCGAGGCATGCAGGCGTGTTGCGTAGAGGAAGGCGCCGCCGAGTCTTGGGAGGGCGACGACCATAGTGGCGTTCAGGAGCGCGGATGCGAACATATCGTAGGGAGCAACAAGCGTGGATCTGTGGGCATTGGAACGGGTCGCCGCTCGACATCGGCGTCAATGATCTGATGTACGCGACTCCTCCCGGTGAAGTGACTCACTATCATCACTGTCACGAGTACTATGTCGGCCTTGAGGGTCGGGCGCGGCTGCGCATCGAAGGGCGCGAGGTCACACTGGAGGTGAACGTCGTGGTGATGGTTCAACCGGGCGAGCGCCACCGGATTGTCTGGGTAGATCCGGATGCGGGCGCGCGCTGGGTCATCATCGAGGAACGCTCTGAACCGGACAGTAAGATCCTCGCGCCCGATGACGACGAAGCGGTCTGAAGCTCGGGGTTCCTCCACTCACTTCAGGCGAGAATCGCCTTTCGCACGCTAGTGGCGAGGGCACATACCGGCGCTGTGTCGCCGTAGCCAGCGTCGGCAAATTCGCGGAGTCGCCGCCGCGCCTGCCGGAGCGCATTCCCCGACTCCATCTCCATCACCACAACGAGGAACCACTCGTCGTGACGTCATACTCGCTCCTGTTCTACTGATCGGGACTAATCCCACCCACATGAGCGTACCGACGGCGAGTTAAGCCTTGGTTATACCTGTGTTATGGTTGCTCGCGTTCAGCCGCGACGACGGCCCGCAGCTCCTCGGCAAACGCCGCGCGCTCGGCGGGAGTGCCAACGGTGACGCGGAGCAGGCGATCCAGCGGCGGGGCGCCGGGCACGCGGACAAACACGTCGCGCGCGGCCAGCGCCTCCATCAGCGCCCGCGCCCGGGTGGGCGAGCCGGTGTCGAAGGCGACGAAGTTCGTGGCGGAGGGGAGAGTCGGTAGGCCGAGCGACTGGCCGAGGTCCGTGTACTCCTGGCGGCCCGCCGTGACCTCCGCGACGACGCCACGCAGGAAATCTGGATCGCCGAGCGACGCCAGCGCTCCCTCCTGCGCCAGGAGGCTCACCCCGAAGTGCAGCCGCACCTTGTCGAACGCGCGAATCGTCGGCTCGGCGGCGACGGCGTAGCCGATGCGCGCCCCCGCCATGCCGTGCGCCTTCGAGAACGTGCGCAGGCGGACGACGCGCGGATCGTCCGCGTCAAGCGGGGGAATGGCCTCGGCTGGCGCGAAATCGTGGTAGGCCTCGTCCAGCAGGAGCAAGCAGTCCGCCGGGAGCGCCTCGGCGAACGCGGTAACCTCGTCAGCGTCATACCAGGAGCCGGTGGGATTGTCGGGATTCGCCAGAAAGACTAACCGCGCTCCGGCGCGCGTGGCCGTTGCCGCCAGCGTGTCAAGGTCGTTGCGGTCACCACGGTAGGGTACTCGTTCGATACGGCCGCCGTAGCCGGCGACATGGTAGTTGAAGGTGGGATACGCGCCGAGCGACGTGACCGCCGTCTCGCCGGGATCGAGAAAGACGCGCACGATCAGTCCCAGCAGATCGTCAATCCCGCAGCCAATCACGAGATGCTCCACGCCGACGCCGAGGTGTCCCGCGAGCGCCCCACGCAACTCGTAGCTCTCGGGGTCGCCGTAGAAGCTCACCCGCGCGGCGGCGGCGCACATCGCGTCTCTCGCTTTGAGGGATGGGCCAAATGTGCTCTCGTTGGCGCCGAGCCGCAGCGCGATACGCCTGCCGGTGGCGCGCTCGATGGCTTCCGGGGCGACGAACGGCACCGTGGCGGGCAGGCCGGCGACCAGGCGTGTAAACGGCGGGGAATCATTCATCGGCGGCGTCTCCCTGAACGTTGCG
>DATEGV010000273.1:0-3870 GCA_035279925.1 Ktedonobacterales bacterium
GTACGCGCTCGGCGTCGGGATGCTCGCGCGCGACATCCGCGAAGAGGCCGCGCAGGTCGGCCAGACGCGCATCGCGGCGCTGGCTGCTGAGCGGACCGTAGCCGGAGGTGTCGAGATTGGCGAAGTGCATGCGGACAACTCTGGCGTCAGGCAGGTACTCGTAGGAGAAGCAGCCCCAGTGCGGACGGCTCGTGTCGTAGTCGGGAACGAGACCTCGCTCGTACCGCTCGGCGTAGATCGCATACGCCGTGTCGCTGTCGGCCCCATCATCTCCCGCCGCCTGGATGAAGCGCCGCCAGACGGGATGCGCCGGGTCCATGCTCCAATCCAGGCCAAGGATGCGGTACAGCGCCGTCCGCCGCAGGATGGCGTCTCGCACGGGCAGCCCGGTGAGCGCGGCCATTGCGCGCGCGAAGGCGAGCTGCATCGCGAGGAAGGCCGGCGGGTAGGGCATGCGCGTTCCCTATGTTGGCGTGGCGTACAACGACTGGAGGAGCGTACGCCATCAGTAGACAAATGGGGCGGTGTGCCGAGCGCCCGACGTTACGACTTCAGCAACTCCGCCACGCGCGCGAAGCGCTCGACGACGGGGTGGCTGATCGGATCCAGCACCACGATGAGATGCTGCACGCCAACCTCCGCGAAGCCGCGCAGCCGCTGCGCCACCTCCTCCGGTTCGCCCTGGATGTATTTGCTCTCCGGGTCGGCGGGGGTATCGGGGCCGAGCAAGCGCACGATGGTTCCCGCCGTCAATTCGAGTGTCGCCGGGTCGCGATCAATCGCCCGGCACGCCGCCTTCATCTCGTCCCACCGCTGCGTCACGACGGCGGGGTCCATGTGCCAGACGGTGTTGTAAGCGTCGGCGTAGCGCGCGATCAGGCTGAGCATGCGCGGTCGTCTGGCGCCAATCAGAATCGGCATCGCGCCCTTACTGGGGCCGCGTGGGCGCAGCACGGCGTCGCCAGTGGAGACGTACTGGCCACTGTAGGAGACACTACCCTTGCGCAGCAACGGCACGATGATCTCAAGTGACTCCTCGAAGCGCGTGGCGAGGTGATCAAAGGGGTAGCCGAACGCGGCGTATTCCGGCTCGTGCCAGCCCGCGCCCAGCCCCAGCACGAAGCGCCCACCGCTGATGTCGTCCAGCGTATCGGCCATCTTTGCCAGCAGCGCGGGGTTACGGAAGGATGTGCAGGCGACCAGCGGCCCCAGCGTCACCCGCGAGGTGACGGCGGCCAGCGCGCCCAGCAGCGTGAAGCATTCCCACACGCCCTCCTCGTCCTTGCCCGCCATGCGCGAGATGAGGTGGTCCGCGACCCAGACCGAATCGAGACCTATCTGTTCGGCGGACCGCGCCATGTCAGCGAGGTCGGTGAACCGAGGGGTATTGCCCGCAAGCTCGGTCTCGCCAATCGGCAGCATCAAGCCAAGTTTCATGATGTGTATCCCCATCTATGCGCCGGCGAAGTCCACCAGCAGCCGGCCCAACGCCTCCGGCGCGTCCTCCAGGAGCAGATGGCCGGCGTCTGGGATGGTCTCCAGTCGTGCGCCAGGAATCTCGCGAGCCATGCGCCCGCCGAGGTCGGGCGGCGTCACGCTGTCGTTCGCGCTCCAGACGAGCAGGACCGGGACACGCAGCTTCTTCAGGTCAGAGCCGACGGAGTTGGTGTAGTTCGGGATCATCAGACGGATATGCTGAAAAAGCATCTCCTTGCCGATCTCCGTATTCCACTCGTTGATATAGGCGTCGAGCCGGCTGCCCGCCAGGAAGCGCGGTTTGGCCGAGCCGTGCGCCAGCGTCGAACGCAGATCGCTGAGGACGGCGTCGAGCGGCGTGTGCTTGGGCGCCTCGGGATCGTGCCGCTTCTCCATCTCCGGCAAGGGCCAGTCCGGCGCGAAGGAGTAGCCATAGCCATACGAGTTGATGAGGACGAGCTTGCCGACGCCCTCGCGGTACATCCGGGTCGCGAGGACCTGCGCCACCGCCGCGCCGACGCCGATGCCCACCAGAACGATGTCCTCAAGCTCCAGCCGGCGCAGCGCCATCGCCAGGCAATCCGCGTGCCCCCAGATGGAGGTGTCCGAGGGCCAGGGATACTCCGACTGGCCGTACCCCAGCATGTCGAAGGCGTAGATAGCGCGGCCGCTCGCGTCCAGCGTGGGCAGCGCGTCGTCCCAGGCGAAGGCCCCGCCCGGCAGGTCATGCAGCAGGACCATCGCCCCGCGCGGCCCCCGGTCGGCGTGGCGGGCCACGTAGCTGAGCGTGTAGTGGATAGCGCGCACCGTGCCGCGTTCGCTTCTGGCTGCGGCGCGCAATGCGCCACTGGCGGTGGCCGGCGCGGGCGTGTTGGGAAAGTCGCGCGTACTGATGGTGCTCGGCGGCTCGCCCGGCCCAGTGGTCAGCTCGTCCTGGGGCATGGGAATCTGTGGCTCGCGGGTCTCCGGCGCGGGCGGCTTCTCCCATCCAGAAGCGTCCTCGCGCGCCGGCTTTGGCGTCTCCTGCTGCTCGTCACTCGTCACTGCTGCGTCTCCCTTTATGTGCGGCTGGCCAGCGCGCGGACATTGTAGAACGCCGAGAACCCGGCGTAGCGCGCGCTATCGCCTAGCTCTTCTTCGATCGCCATTAACCGATTATACTTGGCAACGCGCTCCGAACGCGCGAGAGCGCCAGTTTTGATCTGGCCAGCGTTGGTCGCGACGACGAGATCGGCGATGGTAGTGTCCTCGGTTTCGCCGGAGCGGTGCGAGACGACGGCGCTGTAGCCGGCGCGTTTGGCCATCTCGATGGCGGCGAGCGTCTCAGTCAGCGTGCCGATCTGGTTGAGTTTGACGAGGATCGAGTTGGCCACCGACTCGCGGACGCCACGCGCGAGCCGTTCGGTGTTGGTGACGAACAAGTCGTCGCCGACTAGCTGCACGCGGTCGCCCAGCCGTTTGGTCAGCTCCGCCCAGCCCTGCCAGTCGTCCTCGGCCAGTCCATCTTCGATGGAGATGATGGGATAGGCGCCGATCCACTCTTCATACAGGTCAATCATCTGCGTGGTGCTGAGGGTTCGGCCCTCGCGCGCCAGGGTGTACGCGCCGTTCGCGTAGAACTCCGTGGCCGCGGGGTCGAGTCCCAGACAGATGTCCGTGCCGGGCTTATAGCCAGCGGACTCGATGGCCGCGAGGATGACTTCGAGCGCGTCCTTATTCGAGCCAAGCGAGGGGGCGAATCCGCCCTCGTCGCCGACGTTCGTGTTGAGCTTGCGGTCGTGCAGCACCTGCTTGAGCGCGTGGTAGACCTCCGCGCCCCAGCGCACCGCTTCCGCGCAGGACGAGGCGCCGACGGGCAGAATCATAAACTCCTGCACGTCGGTTGAGTCCTCGGCGTGCTTGCCGCCGTTGAGTATGTTCATCATGGGAACGGGGAGCGTGCGCGCGGAGACACCGCCCAGATAGCGGTAGAGGGGAAGCTCCAGGGCTGCGGCGGCGGCTCGGGCGACGGCGAGGGAGACGCCAAGGATGGCGTTGGCTCCCAGTTTTCCTTTGTTGGGGGAGCCGTCCAACTCGATCATCTGCTCGTCCAGAGCGACCTGTTCGCGCGCGTCCAGACCCGTCAAGGCGTCGAGCAGGACTTCGTTGATGTTGTTGACAGCGGTGAGCACACCCTTGCCGCCGTACCGCTGTTTGTCGCCGTCACGCAGCTCGACGGCTTCGTGCGCCCCGGTGGAGGCGCCAGAGGGGACGAGCGCCGTACCCTGCGCGCCGCCCATCAGCCGCACCGTCACCTCGACGGTCGGGTTGCCGCGCGAGTCAAGTACCTCGCGGGCAAACATGTCTTCGATGATCGTGGCATCGCCGGTGGTGTAGTTCACGGCCTGGTACCCC
>DATEGV010000274.1:0-8897 GCA_035279925.1 Ktedonobacterales bacterium
CAGCACCACGCCTCCCGCGAGAATCGGGACGAGCGCGGAGCCGAGGCCGCTGTGTGGGAAGGCGCCGGGACCAGGATGATCCAGCAGCTTCCCGTACTTATCGCGGGTCGGGCCAACCTTGCCGTAGGTGTCATTCAGATAGATGGTGGCGAAGCTGGTGACGCTCGTCAGCGCGAAGAAGCCCAGCGCGTGCATGCCAAAGATCGTGCGGAATGTTGGGATGCGCAAATACGCGCGGACACGGTCGCGCATGGAGGGCGCGCTCGCGCTCGCGCTCGCGCTCGCGGCGGCGGGTGTCTCCGTTGGGGTGAGATCGCCGGTGGCGACGGCCGGAATCGCGCCGAGGGTCTCGATGGTGGGGTCTTCCTCGTGGCGACTCTTCTCGCGGACACGTAGCATCAGGAAGGCGAAGATGAGGCCGGGGATACCGGTGAAGAAGAAGGCGTAGCGCCAGGCGTGTGGCGTGGCGAAAGGCGCGGCGAGCAGGAAGCCGACGGCGGCTCCGATCAGCGCGCCGACCGCCCAGCGTGAGAGCACTCTGGCCCGGCGCGCGGGCGGGAAGTACGCCGCCAGCAGGGGTGTGCCGGCGGGATAGTAGCTGCCCTCGCCGATACCCAGAATCGCGCGGACGCCCAGCAGAGCCAGAAAACCGCCGACGACGCCAGTGAGCACGGTGGCGACGCTCCAGATGGCGACGCCCACACCGACGATCAGCTTGCGGGCGACACGCTCCGCCAGAAAGCCGAGCGGCAGCGCGACGATGGTGTAGACGATGAGAAATCCGCTGGCCAATAGGCCGACCTGAAAATCATCTATGTGCAGGTCTTGCTGGATGACGGCGCCGAGGCCGGTAAAAATCCAACGATCCAGGTAGTTCAAAAAGTTGATGACGAACATGAGCCAGAAGACGTAGCGGGCATAACGGCCGACGCGCCGCGTCGTTTCCTGCCGGCTGGCCGCGCCGGGCGTGGAGAGGGTCACGTCGCTCATCGCGGGCTCCTGTCGTGTTCGGGGGACGACCAACTCGGCGCCGTCGGCGGGGAGGTTGGCGGCATTGTAGCAGAAGGGCGGCAGGCGCACAAGCGGCGGGGCGATCCGCGCTTTACGTCATGTTCGCTTTCGTGCTATGCTATCCATAAGAAAGTAATATGGGATACGTTGTTCATGTAGCCGCATCGCGCTGTTCGCCTCGCGCCGCGTGGCGAGAGGAGTGAAGGGTATGACCGATCAATTGACCGTAGCCAAAGAGACGGCCGCCACCACGCATGAAACACTGATTTGCCCGGTCGCGAAGACGGCGGAGATCATCAGCGGCAAGTGGACGCTGCTCATCATTCGTGACCTGACGACGGGCACGAAGCGCTTCAGCGAACTGGAACGCTCACTCTGCGGCATCAGCCCGAAGACGCTCTCCGAGCGGTTGACGGCTCTGGAGCGCGAGGGCGTGCTGCACCGCCGCACGTACGCCGAGGTGCCGCCGAAGGTGGAGTACTCGCTGACGGAGAAGGGGCAGGCGCTGGTCCATGTGATTGACGCGATGCGCGCGTACGGCAATCGCTGGCTCTGCTGCGGGCAATCGGAGTAGGGATCACGCCGTCCCGTGCGCTGTCCATTCATGGCCGCGCGGACCTAACAGCATCGCCGCGCTATTTGTGCAATCCAGGCGCGACACGCGAGGACTCCGCCTCGACGGTCTCCAGCAGGTCGTCCAGGTCGAGGGGCTTCGCCAGCACCGGCGCGTCCAGGCTCGCGAGCAGACTGGCGCAGGACCGCGCGATGGTGTTGTAGTTCGCGGAGACGAGCACATAGGCGTTGCGCGTGGCGAGCCGGGTGTCTTCTACCACCGCGCGCAGCACGGCGGCGCCGTCCATGCGGGGCATCATAAAGTCCAGCAGCACGACGAGCGGCTCCCCACACGACCGCAGGTACTCCAACGCGCGCGCGCCGTCCTGCGCCTCGCTCACGACGTATCCTTCGTCCTCAAGCACCATCCGCAGCGCCTTGCGTATAGCCGCGTCGTCGTCCACCACCAGGATGCGCGCCCTGCTGGCGGTATGTCCGTGATGTGGTGGGATAGCCTCGTCCGTCGCCATGTGAATCGTCGCCCGCGTCTTTCTCTGTGTCCTCGAGGCGGCGCACGGAGCGCCGCCTCAGCCGCCGGAATGCTCACGCAGTAACCGTGCCAACCCGCCCAAACCATATGGGCTAGGCTAGATGATCCAGGCGCGCTCGGCGGCGAAATTGGCCAGGGCGCGCTCCTGTCCTTCGGTGCAGATGGCGCCGGCGCAGAGGCCGCGAATCTGTCGTATGGCGTCATCTGGCGTGGCTCCATGCCGGATGAGATACGCCGCCAGCACCGTGCCCGTCCGCCCCATCCCCATCAGGCAGTGGACGGCGACGGCGTGGCGCTGGATCTGGGCATGGATGAAGTCGAGCGCGTCTTCGAGCTGCGGGGGCGATGGCGGCGTCATGTCGTCAACGGGGATGTGTAGGCCGACCAGCCCGCTCCGCGCCAGCAAGTCCGCCGGGAGGGGCTGCTCCGTGAGCGTCAGCACGGCGCCGATGCCCTGCTCGCGCAGCCACGCGAGATCGGCGTCCATCGCGTCGCGCCCCTGTCGCGCGCCCGGCCGCCCGCCCGCGAGACCTGGCCGGCAGCATCCCGCCAGCTTCCCCTCGATCACCCAATAGAATCGCTCCATGCCGTCCCATCTTCCGCTCGTGTCGCGTGTGCGCAGCGTTCTCACCCATGCAGTGTACCCGGCGCGGCGTCCGAGCGCATGGGCCGTTCCGGCAGGCGCCACGCTACCGATTCGGGCAGGATGGACAGAAGGGCTCACCCCGCGGCGACGGGCGTGGATCGGCGTACCGGCGCCAGTTGCCCAACCACCTCCGCGCCGCCCTTCATCACAAGCGCCAGGCGCGAGCGGTCCGCCAGCAGCGAAACATCGGCCAGCGGGTCGCCGTCCACGAGCAGCAGATCGGCGTATTTACCCACCGCGACGGTTCCGACGCTCTCTTCGCGGCGGAGCAGCTCGGCGGCGGAGCGAGTCGAGGCGACGATGGCCCGCATAGGTGTCATGCCGCCGTGCTCGACCATCAACGCGAGCTCGCGGGCGTTGCCACCGTGCGGACCCACTCCCGAATCCGTCCCCATCGCGACCTTCACGCCGGCCTGGACGGCGCGCCGGAAGCTCTCGCGGTGGGTCGCCATCACCGCCCGCGACTTCTCGACGGCATACGCCGGCAGCAGTCCCGGTTTCGCCGCCGCCAGCTCCAGCACATCCTGCGGCGCGACGAGCGTAGGGACGAGGTAGACGCCGCGTTTCAGCATCATGTCAATCGCTTCGTCGTCCAGGTAGATGCCGTGCTCGATGCTGGCGATGCCGGCCACTAACGCGTTCTTGATGCCGCGATTGCTCTGCGCGTGCGCCATGCAGCGTTTGTCCTGCGCCGCCGCCTCATACACCGCGACGGCGATCTCCTCGACGGTGAACTGCGCGGAGTCCGGCGAATCCGCCGGAGACAGCACGCCACCACTGGTGCAGAGCTTGATCCAGTCGGCGCCCGCCCGCAGGATCTCGCGGACACGCTGGCGCATCTGGTCGGCGCCGTCAACGACGCCGCTCGGCACGTCGAGCGGCCGGTTGTCATGCAGGTCAATGCAGCACGGCATGTAGCCGTCGCCGTGGCCGCCGGTCTGCGAAAGGAACGAGACGGCCACGAGCAGACGCGGCCCTGGGAAGAGTCCGCGCTCGATGGCCATCTTTACAGCGGCGGGTGTGCCGCCTGCGTCGCGCGCCGTGGTGATGCCGGCCTCCAGCGTCGCGCGGGCGTTGGGCACGGCGTAGAGCAGCGAGAGCGACGGTGGCGTCACGAGGCCGCGGAGCAGGTCGTAACCCCACTGACCGGCGAGATGGACGTGGCAATCTATCAGGCCGGGGAGCAGCGACATCCCATGCGCTTCGATCACCCGCGCGTCACGTGGGAGCGTGACGGAGCCGCCGGCGCCCACGGCCGTGATGCGCTCGCCCTCGATGAGGACCGTCGCGTTCTCGATGGGGTCCGTGCCTGTGCCGTCAATCAGTCGCGCTCCCGTGATCGCGAGGGGGGTGTCCGTGGGAGTGACCATGCCCTTTGTTGTCGCCGAGCCGTCTTGCGGGTTTACCATCGCTCTGCTCCCTTCCGAAGCTCACTCGCCTGCCGCTTCGTCCTCGAGGTCGTCGTCCAGGTGTCCGGTGTAGGGGCCACCGATGCCCTGGTGCAGCACCCGCAGCGAGAGCATCGCGCAACGCTGGCGGGCCGGACCGATCTCCACGCCCAGCATCTCCAGGATGTCGCGCGGGCGCAGAGCGCGTAGTTCTTCGACGGTCGCGCCTTCGATCCGGTCCGTGAGCATGGAGGCCGACGCCTGGCTGATGGCGCAGCCGCGCCCGCTGAAGCGCACGTCCTCGATGTGGCCGTCGCGCACGTTCAGGTCAATCTCCACGCGGTCGCCACAGAGGGGATTGGTGTCGGCGGCGTGGATGTCAGGGTGGTCGAGATGGCCGTGGTTGTGTGGGTCACGGTAGTGTTCGAGAATGTACTGACGATACAGATCGTCCATAGACTGCCTCCCTTCGCGGCGGCCGTGCGCGCCGGTGGGACGGCTCCGCTACGCCTATAGTATAGCGCCCCGCGTGGGGGAAGGGAGACGCGGAGATGAGGACATCAGCGCCGGCCCCCACCGCGCCCTGCTCTCGCGAGCCACTGGAGGGAGGGAGCCAGCGTGTGACCGGCAACGCCAATCTAGAAATTGTCGTTGTCTTCACGCTCCTGGTGCGCGGAGATAGACGACCTGGCGGCTTTGACAAGCTGCTGGTAGAGCGCGGCCTCGTTCGTCTTGAATGCGAGCCATGCGGCGGCGAAGGCGCTGAACGCGCTCTCATACGCCGCGATGCCGGCCAAATTCGGTTCCAGATGATACTTCGCTTTGAACACCTTTGCCATGACGTTCGGGCGATCCGTCTCCACCTTGTTGATCAGCCCGAGCTGCTCGGCGGCTGCGAGCGGCACGCCAAGCACCACGCCAGTGGGACTTGGATAGTCTTTGCCGAACCAGTGATCCATCACCGACTTCGCGGTCTCTTTGGGCTTGTCGGTGATCTTCTGGAGCAGCCCATTGGCCAGTCCGGTGGTCGTGCCTGTCCTGAGGCGCTGGACATGCGTCACCGTCGTTTTCACGAACAGGACCTTCTCCTCCGCGACCTGAAGCTGAACAAACCCTTGACCGCGTAGCTCCCACATCGCGCAGGCGAGCAGGTCCGCCGCCAGCGTCGTGCCGTCTACTTTGGCAAACGCGCAGTGCATTTCCGGATGTTCGGGCTGTTTCTTGATCAGTGGCAATACACGATCCGCGAAGAGGAAGAGCAGCGTCGTCGCGTCGAGTGTGGCGAGCGCTTGTGGCGCTGGCGCTCCCTGTGGCTGAGAGTCAGACACGTTGGACATAGAGAATGACCGCTCCTTTGTGCTATAGGCCACGCGGACGCCCACATGGCAGGTGGAGGCAGACGCAGTGTAGCAATCGCCCAGGCGGCTGTCAAACACGACCCACGCGTTCCCGCTGACGGTGAGCGACACACACAAACGCGCCGCCCGCGTTACCTCAGCAGTGAGGCAGCGCAAGCGGCGCGCCAGCGATCCGACGAACAGCCTTCTTACTGCCCTGTCACGTTGACGGTCTGCGTCGTCGAGCCCGTCTGTCCATAGTTGTCCGTGACGGTCAATGTCACGGTGAAGGTTCCGGTGGTCGGGTAGTAGTTGTGGTAGTCCTGCGGGGAGAAGGTTTGATCCGTCTGCCCATCACCGAAGTTCCAGGTGTACTGCTGGATCTGGCCCTGCGTGCAGGTTGCGTCGAAGTTGACGCTGTACGTGCTGTAGAAGTCTACGCTTCCCGTGAAGCACGCGACCGGCGCCGGCGGCAGCACGTTGAAATCCATGTGCGCGGTCGCCTGCTGACCGAGCGGATCGCTCGCCGTCACCTGCGCCCTTTCCGGTCCGGCGTTGGTGAAGGTCGTCGTCACGGAGGGGCCGGTCGGATTCTCCCCGTTGATGTCCCAGGTGTACTTGAGGTCCTTGCCCGCTTGCACGTTCACGGAAAACGTCACCTGGCTCTGTGTCCGAAAGGGCGAGCTGGCGCTGGCGGTAATCGAGATGATCGGCCTTGGGTAGGCCGCTTTGCGCGCGGTGGCCGCCGTCTTCGGCAACGTCGCCGGCAGGAAGCTCGCCAGCACGATGACACCAACGACAAGTAGCGCGAGACGCGGCCAGGATCGCCGCTGGCCCGGACCGGCCGGCGGATAGGGAGCCGGCGGAGTCATCGTGGGCGGCTGCGTCGGATATGGTGTGTTGTACATGCCCAATATCTCCTCACAGTGCGTGGTTGAAGGGCGCTCAGGCGTTCGGGAACGGCGGCTGCTCGCCATCGCTCGGCGACTGTGGCTGCTGCTCTAGCTGGGGCTCCGCCTGTGGTTCCGGTTCCGGTTCCGACTCAGGCGGCATGCTGTGATAGCTCGCCTGTGGTTCCGGTTCCGGCTCAGGCGGCATACTCGGAGAATCTGCCTCCGGCGGCGACATCCCCGCGAGGCCCTCCGACGGCATTTGCAGTGGCGGCGGCGCGGGCATCGGCGTGATCGTGGGCGCCTGCGCGGGCATCGGCGAATACATGGGCGCCTGCGCGGGGGCCGGCGTGAACATGGGCGCGAAGGGCTGCTGCTGAATGGGCATCGGCGTTGACATGGGCATTGACATGGGCATGGGCATGGGGGCCTGCCCCCACGAGGCGGGGGCTATCCCCTCCGCCGGCGCCTGCATCGGCATCGGCATGGGCTGCCCCCACGCGCCGACGGGAACCGGCTGCATGACGGGAACCGCCATCTGTGGCGCCATCATCTGCGGCGCCATCATCCGCGGCGCGACCAACCCACTATTCAACTCCGCGAAGAGAGCGCCTGTCAGATACATGATCGGCAGACCTACCAGCAGCGCGCCGGCAAACTCGAACAGGGCGCGCACGAGCGGATATGAGATCGAACTGGCCAGGGTGTTCCCCGCCACGTCCAGGACGATGACCACGACGCCGAGCACCACCGTTGCCAGCGCGGCGTCATAGATCCACGAGCGCGCCGCGCTCCGGCGTTGGCCACGTGGAGCGCCCGAGAGCGCGTCCAGCAGGGGATTGAGGGCGAGGCCGAAGGGCCGGAAGGGCAGCAGCAACACGCGCGGCAGACCACCCAGCGCCGGCATGGTGAAGATACTCGCGCCGCCGATGCCGCCGATCACCGCGCCCAGGACGAGCGTCGTGATGAAGACGCCGCCCAGCGAGAGGCCGACGCCGCCGGAGAAGCTCCCGCCGGAGGTGTTGCCGGTACCGGCGGTCGTCAGCGTCAGCCACGCCGCCAGCGTCATGAGCAGGCTCAGCGGGACGGCCATCAGCGCGCCGGCGGCGAATCCCTGGTCGGGGCGACCCGCGCGAGCGACCCGCGCCGCGATGCGACCGCCGACGATGTAGGACGCCGCTATCGCCGCGCCATAGATCAGGAACTGCCACATGTTGGGGGGATGGTGATGATTGACCAGAATGCCCATGTGGGTACTCTGAACCTGGCCGGTACCCTTGCTATAGGTGTCGAGTGAAGCGCCGCTAGCCGCGCTGAGCAGATACAGGCCCTCGGTGGGGCCGATCGTCACACCGAGCCGCAGGACAGCGCCGATGTCGGGCGCGCGTGTCGCCCCCGCCGACTGCGTCAGCAGGAACGCGAAGTAGCCCATCGCGCAGGCTGTTCCGAGCGCGATGACGCTCACCAGCGCCGAGACGGCTCCGGCCGCCGCGCCGACGACGCGCGCGTTGCCCACCGCTTGCAGCCTGCCTACCAGTGAGGAGAGCCAGGCGCCGCCGCTCTGCTGAATCCAGCCGCCGATGGCTCCGAAGACGGCGCCCCAGAGCAGGCCATAGAGGAAGGCCAGGAACGGCTGCGCGCCGATCCCGTTGTGCTTGCCGACCAGCGCGACAATCGCCAGGCAGACGGCGTAGGCCGGAGCGATCAGCGCGCCGCGCGCGACGCTGAACCGAGCGCGTCGGCTGTAGTCGCTGGAGGCGCTGATGTAGCCGCCGAGAATCAACGCCACCATCGGCACGATGAACAGGCCGAGCAACGGCAGGGTGATGGAAACCGATATGCCCGACTCGCTGAAGGTGAGCGGTACGTGATTCTCGACGGGAAAGAAGGTAAAGACGCCTGGAGAGTCAAGCGCGCCAAGCGGCGCGCCACCCGAGAGACCTCCCGTTCCGCCGCCAAGCAGGTCGAATCCGCCAATACTTAGTGTCTTCTTCCAGAGCTCCTGCGCGGGAATGGTGAGCAGCAGCCCGACGATCACCGCGACAACGCCGCCGACTGTGGCCGCGAACCACTTCGAGACGGCGTATTGGCGTGAGACATTCTTGAGCAAATAGGCCTGCAAGCGCGTCGCCGGCTGGGCGGTGTTGGGGTCGGCGTTGTAGCCGAAGACCTGCGGCATGAAGGGAGCGCCGGGCTGGCGCGCGGTGGTATACGTCGCGTACTGCTGCCCAGGCGCGAGCGGCGCGGAGGCGGGTGGCGCGTACTGCGGCGGCGCGTATGGCGCCTCGTACATTCCCGGCGTGGATTGCGCATAGAGTGGCTGCGAGGGCGGTGGACTGTACGCCGGCTGCGGGGGCTGCGTCGGATAGTATGGCTGCGAGGGTGGGACGGTATAGCCCGGTTGCGATTGTCCCGGGTAGATCGGCTGCGACGGTGGCGGGCTATAGACCGGCTGCGAGAGCGGAGTCGAATATCCACCCTGCGGCGCCTGCGGGGCATAGGGCTGTGGCGCGTAGGCGGGCG
>DATEGV010000275.1:0-9341 GCA_035279925.1 Ktedonobacterales bacterium
CTCTGTCTATGCCATCAACCCCTCTAACGGCTCGGTGATCTGGAGCTATCGAACGGGCAGTGTCGTCTACAGTTCTCCGTGTGTTGTCAATGGAACCGTCTACATTGGCTCGGACGATGGCAATATGTATGCGCTTACAGCTTAGGCCAAGGTTCAACCGGACATTTAAGGGTTAGCGATCGTCGCGGTTAGTTACTTCGTCCTGTTCGAATCCGGCCAGCCGGGCAGACTCGCGTATCTGCTCCTCGGTCGCGCCCAGGTGGCGGAACCAGTCCTCGGTCTCGTAGGCCGTCCTGACTGACGACTGCGCGGAGCCGATCAACTCTTCGAGCACAACCTCAGGCTCTTGCGCTCGATCGCGGGCCAGCCTTTTCAGTAATTGATAGGCCTCATCTGAGAGGTGAATGGCGTGGCTCATTATGTTCTCCGATGTCTATTGCGACGGTGTCACCGCCAGTATACCATCGCCCCGCGCCCCTCGCTTGCGCGCGTAGCCTATGATACGAGCAACGGTCCGGCGGCGACTGGGACACACGGACAGCGGATGAAGCGGAGGGTGGCATGGCGGCGGATATCGTCCAGACGCGGGATGGCTCGGTGCGCGGGACTGTGACGGACGGCGTGATGGTCTGGCGCGGCATTCCCTACGCCGCCCCTCCGCTCGGCGATCTGCGCTTCCGCGCCCCACAGCCAGCGATTCGCTGGGAGGGCGTGCGCGACACCACCGCGTTCGGCCTCATCTGCCCGCAGTTGCCCGACCCGATGGACGCGCTCTTCGGCGTCGAGCCGCCACCAAGCGGCGAGGACTGCCTCACGCTCAACGTCTGGTCGCCCGGCGCGGACGACGCCCGCCGCCCGGTGATGGTCTGGATTCATGGCGGCGCCTTCGAGAACGGGTCGAGCGCCGCGCTCTGGTACGACGGAACGAGTTTCGCGCGCGAGGACGGTGTGGTCGTCGTCTCGCTCAATTACCGCCTCGGACCGCTCGGCTTCCTCTGCCTGGACGCGCTTGGCGGCGCGGAGTACGCCGGCTCCGGCAACGTCGGGCTGCTCGATCAGATCGCCGCGCTGCGCTGGGTGCGCGAAAACATCACCGCGTTCGGCGGCGACCCCGGCAACGTCACCGTCTTCGGCGAATCGGCGGGCGCCATGAGCATTGGCACGCTGCTGGGAACGCCCGGCGCGCGCGGTCTCTTTCACAAGGCGATCTTGCAGAGCGGCGCGACCAAGCACATCCACACGCTGGCCAACGCGACCGGGGCCGCCGTCGCCATCATGGAGCGGCTCGGCCTCGCCCGCGAGGAGGTCACCACGCTGCATACGCTCCCCGTCGAACGGCTGATCGAAGCCGCGCGCGCCGTCGAGGAGGAAGGGCGCTACAATCTGCCGCTGCTCTTTCAGCCGGTGGTAGATGGCGTGATAGCGCCGGAATTGCCCATCACCGGCCCAGCGCCATCGGATAACGTCCGCCCAACGATCCCGGTCCTCATTGGGACGACACGCGACGAGAGCCGGCTCTTCACGGTGCGCGATCCCCTGCTGAGCGCGTTGGATGAGGAGGGCTTGCTCGCGAAGGTGATCGCCGTCGCGGGAGCGGAGCGCGGACCGGCGATTCTGCGCGCCTACCGCGAGACGCGCCCCGGCGAGACGCCGCTCCACATCTGGGACGCGATCTCCACGGACGCCGACTTTCGCATTCCGGCGCTGCGAGTCGCGGAGCGGCTGGCGGCCAGCGGCTCTCCCATCTGGATGTACCGCTTCGACTACGCGATGACGACGTTGGGCGGCGTCTTCGGCGCCTGCCACGGCCTGGATGTGCCGTTCGTGTGGAACGCGCTCGACAAGCCAGTCGCGGCGCTGCTCGTCGGTGATGACCCGGCTGCGCCCGCGCTCGCCCGCCGGATGCAAGCCTCATGGGTCGCTTTCGCGCACACCGGCGATCCCAACACACCCGATCTCCCCGCGTGGCCGGAGTACACGCTCGATGAGCGCGCGACCATGCTCTTCAACCTCGATTGCTCCCTGGCGCGCGATCCCGCTGGCGACGAACGGCGTCTGTGGACGGACGTGTTGTGAGTTCTGGGTGATCGTCGTCAGAACGGTATCCAGTCGGTAACGTCGAGGTATTCTTCCGCCTCGCTTGCATTTGCGATGAGCAGAATCTCCTCGATGAGCGGTCCGAGTGATGGCTTATGTTCCCGCGTGGTGAGTATGCCCCAATAGTGTCTGCCGGCGGCAAGAAGATCCTCGACATGTCCCGGCATAGATGCGCGGTTGTTCGTGATGAGGATATGCCGCTCGCGTTCGCAGAAGTCCAAAATCTCTGGATCAAGCGTTCCAAGCGGAGGCGCGCCAGCGTCGCCAACCTGGACGATATCTATCGAGGGATCTCGCCGGCGCACACCTTGCGCGATTGCAGGGTCCAGATTCTCGTCAAGAAGAAATCGAGTCTTCATCGCCGACCGACTGTGATGCTTGGCGCTCCAACTTTAGCCGGGCCAGTCGTTCAATAACTGGTGAGGGGTGATACATCCTAAGGCGCTCCATCTTGATCGCATTCACCCGCCCAACATAGGCGTCCACCTCAGCGCGGTTATGTAGATAATAGGTAATCGCGCCGTAAACCTGCTCGAGCGAGACGGCAAGGTAATGACCAACAATCTGCTCGGGAGCCTCGCCCTCGTTGTGCGCGTCAACGATGTCTTCCAAGCCAATGCGGTGTCCCTTGAGTCGGATCACGTCCCGCTCCAAGAAGTCGAGATAGTCTTCGAGACGCATGGTGATCTCCTATGGCGCCGCCGTCATGATGCGTAGAGGTCATGTCGGCCGGTTCCAGTGTACCACGGTCCACGCTAAGTACGCTGGACAAAGAAACGCCCCCTCTCCCGGCTGGGAAAGGGGGCGTAGAGGGCACGGTCGTCTACGGCCTACCCGCCAGATTGCTCTGGTCAATGGCTTGCAGCAGCGCCGCGTTGGAGGGTGTGCGCTCCATGACGGTGAGCAGCTGCTGTGTGGCCTGCTGCGGCTGCATGTCCGCGAGCTTGCGGCGCAGGGCCGTGGCCGCCCGCAGCTCCTCCGGCGAGAGCAGCATCTCTTCACGGCGCGTGCCGGATTTCACGGCGTCCACCGCGGGGAAGAGACGGCGCTGCGCCAACTCGCGCGAGAGGTGCAGCTCCATGTTGCCCGTGCCCTTGAACTCCTCGTAGACCACGTCATCCTGCCGGCTGCCCGTATCCACGAGACACGTCGCCAGGATGGTCAGGCTGCCGCCTTCTTCGAGATTGCGCGCCGCGCCGAACGCGCGCCGGCCGGTGTCGAGCGCCTGCGCGTCAATACCGCCGGAGAGGGTGCGCCCCTGCCCGCGTGTGGCCAGATTCTCCGCCCGCGCCAGGCGCGTCAGCGAATCCAGCACCATGAAGGCGTCCCGGCCGGACTCCGCCACCCGCTTCGCCCGCTCGACGGCGACCTGCACCAGCCAGGCGTGGCGCTCCGTGTGCTCGTCGAAGCTGGCCGCGTAGACCAGCCCGCCGCGCGGCTCCAGGCGCGCCCGCAGATCCGTCACCTCCTCCGGCCGCTCGCCCACCAGCACCGCCATGACGACGGCGTCAGGATAGCCCTTCAGCACGGATTCCGCCGCCTCGCGAATCAGCGTCGTCTTGCCGGTCTTCGGCGGCGCGACGATCAACGCGCGTGAGCCGAATCCCAGCGGAGCGAAGAGATCAATGATGCGCGACGAGATGGGCTGTGGGCCCTGTTCCAACCGGATGCGCCGGTCGGGGAAACTCGCCGTCAACTGCTCGAAGACGGGACGACCTTCAAGATTGTCAGGTTCGCGGTCGTTGACACGCTCCACACTGACGATGCTGCGGCGATTGCCGCGTTCCTCGACCTGCGCCACGATGGCGTCGCCGGTGCGCAGCCCAAAGCGGCGCACATCAGCCGGATCGAGCCGGCCCAGCGATTGCAGCGTGCGGCCGTCCAACAGCTCGGCCATGCTCATGCCCAGGCCACCGCCCAGCCAGAGCACGCCGCTCATCTCGACCGTCTGCCCCACGAGCCGCGGGCCAGAGGAGCGCGGCGACTGATAACGGTCCTCCGCCGGAACATTCGGCGCGTCGGGAATCGGGGCGTAGGCGTTATTCGCGTTGCCATAGCGCCCGAGGCCCAGATCGCGCGGTGGGCGCGCCTGACGAGTAGTGGGCATGCCGCGCCGGTCGGTGGGCGGGTGTTGACCGCGACCACCCTGCTGGCCGCGCCCCTGCTGCGGGTTACGCAACCCGGCCTCGCGCTCGCGGTAGGACTCCATCGGCGTGCGCGGGCCGCGCTGATCGGTGTAGCCCTGCTGTTGAGGATAGTTCGGCTGATTGCCATAGCCGGGACGGTTGCGCGTGGGTCGGCGCTGTTGCTGCTCGTTCGGCGGCGTGTTTGGATAGCCGGTGTAGGGATCGAACGGCGTGTATGGGCCATACCCACCCTGCCCGCCAGCGGGTCCGCCAGGGATGACGCCGAAGCCGGAGGATTCGCGCGGACCGGCCGGCGACTGCGCGCGCCCGCCGGGCATGTAAGGGCCGTTGTTGGTGCGGCCAGACTGTTGGCTGGCGCCGCCACGTCCCTGTCCGGGCTGGCGACTGCCCTGGCCGCGCGCGCCGTTCTGGTCGGGGCCGCGCGTGCGGTACGTCTCCCCACCGGAGGCTCCGGCGCCGCCGGGAATCCCCAGGTCGCGGCGTGGGCGCTGCTCCTGTCCGGGCCATGCCGCGCGATCCACGCGGCGCAGCGGGCGTACCGCCGGCTCGTGTGGAGTGTGCGGCGACTCCGCGGGCGCCGGTTCGCTGGTTGTGATGGGCGCGCTCGGCTCCGTCGCCAGTCGCTCCACGGGAGATTGTCCCTGGGTTTCCACGGGAGCGCGCCGGCGTGGACCACCGGGCAAGCGTTCGTCGGTCGCGGGACTGGGCGCGCGGCGGGCGAAACGGTAGGCGGGGCGCGCGGGCGCGCTCGTCTCCGCCTCAGCGGATGTAGGCGCGTTCGCTGGCTGGGCGCTCACGGGCGCGGTGGACTCGGCGAGTGGCGCGAACGATGCCTGCGCGGCAACCTCACCGGCGCTCATTGGCGTCTCAGCGGCGGACGCGCCACGGCGGCGCGAGACACGCGGCTGTTTCGGGCGCGCGGCTAGGGCCGCGTCGTCGGCGACTGAACTGGACGCGCCGGTGGATTCGGCCTCATCGGCGCGAGGACGCGCGACGCGACGCCGGGCGGCGGGCCGCTCAGCCGGTTCGGTCGCCTGGTCGGTGATGGTAGGCGCTTGCTCAGTGATGGGCGTTATCGCGGAGTCAGTGAGTGGGGCGCGTGCGGCGCGACGCCGGGTTGTCGTGGCGCGCGGGGCGTCGCCGGCGGCCGCGAGGGGTGTGGACGCCGCGTTGTCTGACGACACTGAGGGGGTGGAGTTGTCGAGATCAGCCGGGGTGGCTGTCGAGCTGCGCCGTGACCGGCGGCGGTTGGTTATCTGGTCCTGGTCTTCTGGCACACAGGCCTCCTGAGCAACATGCTATCCGTGGCACGTAACCGCGAGTGAGTGGCGCCGGCGCCGGCGCGCTGGCGAACGAGAACATGCAAAAACACACAAATGTGGCGCACAAGGGCGCAAGCGCGCGGCCGAGACGAGCGTAAGCCACGTCATCCGCGCATGACAAAATTAGGCGAGCGAACGCGCCCCACCGGATTCCGGCGTAGACGCGAGCCAGTGGCTATCCACCGGCGGGAATCAGTACAACGCCGCGCCAGGCTATGTGGGGCAGCGGCGATAACCAGTGTGCGATGCGACCGCGCTTTCGGGCCATCTGACTGTGGCGCGGCGAGCGCGTCGCGGGTACGCGAGCGTCGGTCTGCGAGCGTCGCGTAGACAAGGTGAACAGGCGAATTGCCTCTTTCGCGACGGCGCCACGCGCCTCAAGGCGGCGCCTCCCATGCGTTTTCACGTGTCCGCAATCATTGACCACGACCAGGAGCGAGCCGTGTCGTCGAAGCAGTGTCGCGGCAACCTGGCGAGCTCACACGTGAAAGTCTCGCCCGATGTGCGCCGTTCTCCCCTACGATCGGGATCAGAGGAGAGCGGTAGGTAGCCTCCTGGAGCGTGCCGCTAGTGCGAGCGCTGGCGGAGCGAGCGATGCCCGTCCTGATCGTCTCGTCTCTCGAAAGGCTGACACACCGTGCCGAAGGATTGCGCGTTCCTCGCGGGCGGTCATGCGCTGGGTGGCCGGTTCGGCGCTGCCACAGCGCACTTGTGCGGTCGCTAGAGAGAGCATAGCATGGACTGTACCATGTGTCAAACAATCCGGACCCTTTCAGCGCCTAGCGGCCGGGAACGAAGTGCGGCCAGCTCGGCGTGGCCGGCGCGCCCAGCGGTTCGCGCGCCAGCGGACCAGAACCTCCGAAACTCCCCGACGCCATTCCCGGAAAGCCGCCCGGATAATTCCCCGGATAATTCCCCGGATAGCTGCCGGCGAAACTGCCAGCCGGGTTGAACGCGCTCTCTGTCGCGGCTTGTGACGCGCGGCGCGCCTCGGCTTCCAGTTCCGCCTGCCGCCCGCGCAGCTGCGCCATACGCGAACTCAGCACTCCCGTATTGGCGGCCTGCTCCATTGCCCGTTGCTCGACGCTGCGCAGCGCCTGGAACAGCGCGTGTGACTCCAGTCCCGGCAGTTCGCCGCTGCCGCGCTCCACCCGCTGGACCTCGCTGACGAGCGCGTTGGCCGAACCGCTCAGGTCGCGCAGGGTGGTCTCCGCCGCCGTCAGCATCGCCGTCTGGTCGCGCAGCGCCGCCGCGAGGATGTCGAGTTGGCGCTTCTGCCCCAGCGTATTCTGCTGATTGGCGAGGATGCCGACCATCTGTTGACTAAGACGCAGGAGCGCGCCGGAAAGCACATCGAGCGACCCATACATCCCAGGACGGAGCAGCCGCGCGATGCTGAGGTCCCCATCGGCGAGATGGTAGGCGACGCTAGTAAGCTCCGCCATCTGCGCGTTGATGAGGACGCGCTCCTGTTCCAGCCGCGCCTGCGTCTCCTCAAGCAGGTTCAGCCCTTCGAGGAGTCGCTGCTGTTCGGCGTTCTGTTGGTCGCGCTGGCCGCGCAGCCGCAGGTTCTGCTGGCGCAGCGTTTCGTCGCCGCGTGTCATCTGGGCGGCGAAGACCCCGTAGACGAAGGCGAGCAGCGTGGAGATGGCGGCGAGCATGAGCGCCTGGTGGACCCAGCTATCCATGACGGGCGCGCGCAGGACATTGACGACGATGAAGAGGCCGACATCAAGGGCGGTGACGGCGGCGGCGCTGCGCCAGGAGAGGGAGACGGTGGCCACGCCGGCGGGAACGAGAAAGAGCATCAAGGCGAGGGTGGTGGGGCCGCCCGTCGCGAGCACCGCGACGCACGCGACGACATCGGCGGCCGTGGGCAATAGCCGTGCGAGATGGCGCGTGTCCTCACGCCGCGAGCCAGCCAACGCGATGGCGAGAACACCACACAGGGCGACCAGCATGCCGGCGACGGCCCCCACGAGCGATGTGGCGGTTTTCGCCACCGAGAGCCAGACGATGGCGCCGATGAGCGCGCCGCAGAGGCCCGCGACGATCTGCCCAAGCGCGAGCCAGCGCAGGGTCACGAGTGTCGCGCCGGTCTCCTGTGTGGCGTCGTTCAGGCCGCCGGTCGCCGGCGCTCGGCTGACGCTGGACGCCGCGAGCGAGCCGGATCCACTCGGCAGCGGCATGGACCTCATGGCGTCGCGCGCCGCTTCCTGGGCGTCGAGTCTGTCGCGCATATGCTTCCCCCCAACCAACATCACCCACTATCGTTGCGGCGCGCTCTCGAACACCGGAGCCCCGCGTCATGTATCTGTGTGTATCTGCATGTATCTGTATGTGTCTGTATTCGGAATGCGCGCGCGTGTCGTCGTCGGTATCGCAAGGTACCCGCGCCTACCCAGGCTGGCGGAGATGAGACGTGTACGCACTACAGACGAGCGACATGCGTGTGCGGCTACAGCGCGACGCGCCTGGGCGATGCCGGGGCCGTACAGGCAATGGCAAGAGATTGCGGACAGTATAGCCGAGCAGACGCGCGATGTCCAGGGGCGTGTTCCCTCATCAATAATGTTACCGAGGCTGGTACGGTTCCCTCAAAAGAGAACGCGATTATGTCCCTAACGCACCCATAGCGAGCGGGCGTAAATATGAGTCAGAGCGGCACATTACCGCTCCGATTGCTGTGCCCTTTACCGCTTGCGTTCCTCGCGTTGCGCTCTGGCCGCTTCCCTCTTGGCTTGCTGCTCAGGCGTGGGCGGAGAGAGTAGGACGACGGCTACCGTTTCCTCGAAGGTGCGTTCGGGAGCGGCTGTGGTGAGAGTCCATCGCGCGCCTTACAGCAATTGTAGGGTGTCCTATGCGACATGCTCACCTTCGCTTTTCACAAGCGTGCGCTCAAACCCTGGAACGATGGTGCCAAACCCCATGCTTGGCAGCCGACTGGTCACGGCAGCCATGGTCCCGGTCCCAGACAATGCGCCGCTGCGCCAAACGACCGCCTGCACAAGTTGCTGCTGTGGAGTAGGCATATCGAGTCCATGCTCTGCGAAGTGGCGCGCATAACTCTCAAACACCTCAGCCAAGTTCTCCTGAGCATGTTCCGGTGTATCCGCTTGCGCTCGGCAACCACGCAATTCAGGATGATTCGCCACGTACACCAACGTGCCATCGCTCAAAGTTTCGGGCAAGATCACTGATTGGTACGCAGTCTCAGGATAGGTGACTGCTCGCCTCATCATGCGCCGTACCCCCTTCTAATCAACTCTTCCATCAGTTCGAGCGCATCTGACACATACGCCTTGGAGATTTCGCCCGAGCTCCTCGTAACGTAGGCTACTAGGTCGGGATATTTCTCATGGACGTACTTGGTGTCACGCCCACCTGTTTCCTCAAAGAAGCCCCATGCACGATACAGGCGCGCCATCTCTGACGCTCGCCAACCCGCCTTCTTGGAACGCGCCTTTGCAAGCCACTTGGCTCGGTCTCCCATGCCTAACTCCCCGGCAGATTAGCGGTCGGAGGCATCGGCACAGGCAGGACATGCAAAGCAACAGATTTCTTCTCTTCGCCGTTGACCAGAATAGAGAAAGCGTAGTCACCGGGGTGTGGGAACACGAGTCCAGCGAGACCAACGATCTGAGGTATCTCTTGGTTAGCGGGCATATCCGCCGGAAGTTGCGTTTCCGACGTGAGACTGACGAGTATCATGCCGTCGGCGTCAAGCAGCTTGATATCTATCGTCTTCTTCTCGCCCCGTTCGGCTGCCGGCACG
>DATEGV010000276.1:0-2877 GCA_035279925.1 Ktedonobacterales bacterium
GCATCGTGTCCAGCCTCACGCAGACGAAAGACGAGCCGGCGCGGAAGATGGGCATCCACGAGGAACTTCATCCCTATGCTCCAACTATTGATTAATCGACTCCATCCGCTTGATCTGGCTCAACTTCGCGGCATACGCGAACGCAGCAAGCAGATCCTCTGGCTCTAGGTCTTCGTAGTCGGTGAGAATCTCGTCCTGCGTCATACCAGAGCTCAGCAGTTCGAGCAGCGTCTCCACTGGGTACCGGAGGCCGCGAATCGTGGGCTTACCGTGATTGATCTCAGGGTCCATCGTAATGCGATCCAGGAGTGTTGCCATATCGCTCTCCCCTCATTGGTGATGCCTATGCGTTTTGGGAACAGTGCGTGCTACGCCCATCATATACTAAACGTATCGCCGCCCTCAACACCGAGCGGCTCGATCACAATCTCAAGCTCGTTGCCCGTGTCGTCAGGGAGCTGCGCCGGCGCCACGACGGGCGCGGCCTTCCAGCGCGGTAGCGTCCACTGGCGCACGAGGATGATAGTCAGGACAATCACGCATTCGGTGACGACGACCGCCGTCCACCCTATGTGCGTGGCGGCGGTGACGGCGCGCGTATAGTCGTCCTTCGTCTGCGCCGCCAGTAGTGGGTAGCGCCCAGGGGGATAATGGGCGTCCACGAAGCGCGCGTAGCTGGACCAGTAGATCGTTTGCGCCCTCATGCTGCCCGCGACGCGAACCATCCACACGAACGCGGCGAGCGGCGGCAGGGCCAGCGCGATATCCCGTCGCCAGCGCCTGCCCGTCAGCGCGATAAACAGCAGGTAGGCGGAGCCAATGGCAAGCTCCAGCGCGAGACCCAGCGTTACATGCTGCCAGGATTGCAGTGCGAGCGCCTGGGCGTCCATCGCGACCGTCCTACTCCTGTGGGCACCCACTGCCCACACGCGCTCTGGCTCCCCCTTCCCGCGTTGGCGGGAAGGGGGCTGGGGGGTTAGGACACCCCTACGCCATCGGCAGGGGCTTGCCGCGCAGGCTGCCGCCTGGCTCGTCGCCGCCGTCGTCCAGCGTCGCGGTCGCGCCGTGGATGCCGGTCTTGCGGGTGCGGCCCGCGCTCACGGGGCCGAGCGCGCCATCGCCGGGATAGACCAGCTTCGCCTCGTGCTCCGGCAGCAGGCTCGCCACTTCTTTGAGCGTCGCGTCCAGGAACTGGTCCTCTGGAACGGTCTTGACGAACTTGCCCTTGCGGTAGATGACGCCCTTGCCCCGGCCGCCGGAGAGGCCGACATCCGCGTCCTTGGATTCGCCGGGGCCATTCACGACGCAGCCCATCACGGCGACCTGGATGGGAGTCTGCACCTTCGCCAACCGCTTCTCGACCTCGTTGGCGATCTTGAGCACGTCAATCTCCACCCGGCCGCAGGAGGGGCACGAGACGAATGTCACGCCACGCGACCGCAGCTCCAGCGAGCGCAGAATCTCGTAGGCGACGGGAATCTCCTCCTCCGGTTCGGCCGTGAGCGAGACACGGATGGTGTCGCCGATGCCGTCCGAGAGCAGCAGCGCGAAGCCGACCGACGACTTGACCGCGCCCGTCACGAGCGTTCCCGCTTCGGTGATGCCCAGGTGCAGCGGCACGTCGCAGGCGGCGGCGAAGCGGCGATACGCCGCCACGGCGGTCAGCACATTCGAGCTTTTGAGTGAGACTTTGTAGTTCGTGTACCCCAGGTCGTCGGCCCAGCCGCAGTATTCCAGCGCCTTCTCCACCATGCGGCGCGAAAGCTCTTCGCGCTCGCGGCGGCGCTCCTCTAGCGGATCGCTCTTGACGAATGTGCCGTCGTCTAGCAGTTTCACGGAGACTTTGCGCATCTCCGGCCCGCGATCCAGCGCGTCAATCGAGCCGGAGTTGACGCCGATGCGCATCGCGATATCCGCCTGCTTGGCGGCCTGGACGATTTGCGTGAACATTTCCTGCCCATGCAGCAGGTTGCCGGGGTTGATGCGCACACAGTCCACGCCCTGCTCGATGGCCATCAGCGCGAGTTTGCCATCGTAGTGGATGTCCGCGACGAGGGGGATGTGGATTTGCCGCTTGATCGCCGCGAGCGCCAGCGCGTCTGTCTCTTCCGGGACGGCGACGCGAACGATCTCACAGCCGAACTCTTCGAGGCGGTGAATCTGGGCCACGGTCGCGTCCACGTCGCGGGTGTACATCGTCGTCATAGACTGAACCGCGATAGGCGCGTCGCCGCCGATCAGCACGTTCCCAACATGAATCTGTCTCGTCTTCCTGCGCATGCGTATCTCCCAAAGTGCTTTTTCGCTCGCGGCCAGCGTGTCAGTCGTCATCCCCATATACACGTACACACGATGCGGTGAGTCGCCCGACGTTCGCGCCGGGCGCCATACAGATTCTAGCGCCGCCCGCGCGTCTTGGCACGCACTTACGTGCCGGAGCGTCCGCGCGACTGGTTGGCCCCTTCTCTCTGTCTCTGGCGCACGATTCGGGCCGACGCTGTTTGCCGTCAATGTCCGCCCAGGATGTTGCCGACATCGTTAATCGTCACCAGGAGCACCAGGAAGAGCAGCGCGCCCATACCGATGAGGTTGATGAGTCCCTCGCGCTCCGGACTCATTCGCTTGCCGCGGCGCAGCACCTCGATGATGATGAACAACACGCGGCCGCCATCCAGCGCCGGGATCGGCAGGATATTCACGAAGGCGAGGTTCAGGCTGAGGAAGCCCGCCAGGAAGAGCAGGGGATACCAACCGCTGGTCGAGACGCTGCTGGCGACGTCGCCCGTCACCTTGACGATGCCGACGGGGCCGGAGACGGCCTGGCTCAGGGCGATTTTGTGGTTCACGATCTGGTTGATGGCGTTGCCCGTCGCGCCG
>DATEGV010000277.1:0-4481 GCA_035279925.1 Ktedonobacterales bacterium
CACTCCGGGCGACGAGCCACGCCGCATCAACTGGAAGGCGACCGCGCGCTCCGGCACGCTACAAAGTAAAGTGTACGAGCCGTCCACTCGGTACTCGCTCGTCGTGTTTCTCGATGTGCGTACCTTCCCGCGCGCCATCAACGGCTACGACCCCGATCTGGCGGACCTCGCGATCAGCGCGACAGCGTCGGTCGCCAATTGGGGCCTGGGCCACGGGTACGCGGTCGGCGTCCTCTCCAACGGCACGCTCGCTGTGACCGACGACGCGGACCCCACGGTGCGGGCCATTCGCGCGCGGCATGAGACCGATCAGGTAGATGAGCCGCTCTTTGCCGCCAACGGCTACTCGTACTCGTCACCACGGCTGCGCATCGCGCCCGCGGCGCGTGGCGAGCAGTTGCCGTTGATTCTGGACGGACTGGCGCGGTTGCAAGCGTTCATTGGTGTCTCGATGGACCAGCTTCTCCTCGCGGAACAGCGCCGGCTGGGCCTCGGCTCCACCGTCGTCTACATCGGCTGTGAGTCGGCGGTTGACGTACCCATCGTGCTGGCGCTTCGCAATCTGCGCCGCCACGGCCACGACGTCTCCCTCCTCCTCACGCGCTCACTGGAACCGGGTACGCTGGCGGATGACGGCGCGCTCTACCTCGAGGATCTGCCGGTTCACCATATCGGCGGTCGCGACGATTGGCGCGCGTTGCTGGCCGAGGCGCTCGGTGATCTTGCTCCGACCACACAACGGCAACCGGAGCCGCCAACCAAACCAAGCATCTACAGCTTCAGCGACACGCCCCTGACAGGGGCAACGAACGGAACGGAAGATGACGCAGCAGGCGCAACAGGCGCAACAGACGACGGCAAGCGCATCCGCCGGGTCAAGCGGCCGATTGTGGTCAGATAGACGGCTCCAGGGCGCTGTGCTGATCGTCAGTGTGGTGCTTTTGGAGACGCTGCCGATTGAGGCGTGGCAGCTTATCCTGGCGGGATATAGCCATACCATCACGCGGCCACCGCTCCCGTGGTGGCTGTTGCTAGCTATTCCGCTCGTGAGCTACCTCACCACGCCGGCGGGATCGCGCGGGGGGCGACGCTTCGCCGGTGGCGCGTTCATCGCGTTTGTTGTCCTTGTGGCGCTGCTCCTTCGCTTCTCTTCGGCCACGTATGCGGCATCCGCGCATGGACTCCTCGATCTTAGCTGGCTCGCCACGCTCGGAAATGACGCCGCGGCGGGAGACGCACGGTTCGGAGCCGTGGTGGCGCTGCTCGCGGTCGCGCTGTATCTGCGCTGGCGCGGCGCCCGACTCAAGTCGGTCCGGCTCGATACGCAGGACACGCTGCAACGCTTCAAATACGGCATGGTGATCGTCACCGTGGCCGCCGTCGTCGCACTGACGCTTGACACATCGCAGAAATCCATCGCGTTGGGTGTGTTAGCGCTGATCCTGCCCCTCGAAGTGTTCGTAGGCCTCGTCGGCACGTCACTCGCCCGCGTGCAGCATCTGCGGTTGCAACGCTCCTCGCCAGCGCAGATCGGAGCTGAGGCGCAGTGGCTTCGGGTCACATTTGGGTTTGCGGGACTGGTCGTGGCCTTCACCCTTGTCGTGAGCCTCGTCATCAACTACCAGGCGGTCGGCTCGCTGCTGACGCATTTTGGCCCGGTCGGTCAACTCATTCTCTGGTTGGTGACGACGGTCGTCGGCGCGCTCGTCCAGGTGATGGCGTTCGTGTTCAACCCCATCGTCTCGTTCTTACAGCACGTCATTCCGCACACCAACCCGCGCACGCCCGCCGCGACCGGAAACGGCGCTGGCCTGTGCATCCCCGGCCCGAACCTGAAGTGCCGCACGAATACCCAGCCACAGGATAACGTGTCGCCGCTCGCGACGCTGTTCATGGAGCTGCTGCTACTGGTGGTCGCATCGGGCGTGTTCCTCTTCATCATTCGCCTGTTCTTCCTGCGCAACGGCGTCGAGCGCGACACCGCAACGGGAGAGGACGAGCGCGAGGCGCTTGACGCGCGCGGGCTCTTTCGCGCGCAACTGCACGCCGTCATTCACAATCTGGGCCGCAAGAGCCAACCGGAGGAACCTGAGGCGCTGCCCGCGGGCAGCGTGCGCTACGCCTACCGCGAAGTTCTGCGCGCCGCCACCGCGCGTGGCCTCCACCGCGCCAGCAGCGAAACACCGGACGAGTACGCGCGCCGCCTTACATCAACCGCGCCGCTCAACGCCGCGTCCGGCGGCGAGGCCAACGATCTCAACGACCTGAGCAACGCCTACAACGCCGCCCGCTATGCTGACCGCGAGCCAGAGCCACGCGAGAGTGAGGGACTGCGACAACGCGCCGCGAAACTCGCGCGGACGCTGCGCCCGCCGAAGCCGTAGGCGCCGCGCTTTTTGCCGGTCGTATCGCTGCCCCGCATCATACGCCAGCCATCCGGCGCGCGCGCCGCTACGCGCTATGGTACGATGAGGGCAATCGTGGGCGACGCCGTCGTAGGCCGCGAGCCAAGTGGATAGGTGGGCGAGAGGGTGCGCATGTCGCCGAGTCGCGAGCGAGGGGTGTCGGCGCTAGCATCACGGGGTACGCCTAACGTCTGGCGGCGCGTGTGGGGATGGTTCGCGCGCCTCTCGCGTGCGGAGCGCATATTCATCGGGCTGGTTATTCTCTGCTACACGTACTTCCTGCAGCCCGGCGGCACGAATACCTTCAGCCGCTACGATATGGTCTCCGCGCTCTCGAATGGCAGCGCCATCATAGATGGGTATGCCGCCAATACCATTGATGTGAGCGTCTACCACGGGCATTTCTACTCGCCCCGCTCCATCGGCCTCTCGTTGCTTGCCACTCCGGTGCTGCGCGCGCTGCGCGCCCTCCACCTCGTCGCCGGCGCGCGGGTCACCGAACCGCGGACCGTCGGAATGACCATTGCCGTGCTCAATCTCTGCACCGTCGTTCCGGCGGCCATCGCGGCGGTCATCATCTTCGAGCGCTTCATTCTCCGCTTGCGCCCCGAACTGCGTGGGACGAGCGCGCCGATTGTGGCGGCAGGCGCGTTCGGACTTTGCACGCTCTTCTTCCCGATGTCCACGGAGTTCTATAGTCATGCGTTTGCTGGGGCGTTGGCCTTCGCCGGCTTCTATCTGCTCTATCGCGCCAAGTCGGCGGCGCGGGCCGGTTGGCTCGTCGCGGTCGCCGGCGCGCTCGTCGGATTCGCCATCATCAGCGAGTACCCAGTCGGCGTCATTATGCTGGCGCTCGCGGCGTACACCTGGGTGTCATTCCCCGCGCGCAGTCGGCGTATGCTGCTCATCTTTGCCGCCGGTATGCTACCGGGCGCGCTGGCGCTGGGCTGGTATAACTGGTTCGCGTTCGGCAATCCACTGCATCTGAGCTATGAGTTTGTCGCGGGGCGTCAGTTCGCGGGCCAGCATACGGGCCTCTTCGGCATCACGTATCCCCGGTTGGGCGCCTACTGGCAGCTCCTCGTGTACCCGCGTGGACTGCTCGTCGAATCGCCGTTCCTGATCTTCTTGCCCGTTGGATTTTATCGTTGGTTCCGGTCGCGGCGGCGCCCGCCCGCCGAGGCGCTTGTATGCCTCGCCGTCGCCGTGCTGTATCCGACGATGATCGCGGGCTATTATCTGCCCATGGCCGGCGAGAACCTGCCGGGCCCGCGCCTGCTCGTTCCAGCCCTGCCGTTCGCCTGCCTGGCCCTGGCGTGGGTGGTGGACGACGTGCGAAGGGGGGTCCGCGCAGTGTTCGCGGCGCTGCTGGCGGTGGGCGCGCTGCTCTCGTTCCTGTACGTCGCCGCTGGCGTCCGCGAAGATCACACCCGTTTGACCTATCCGTTGACGGGCCTCTACTGGCCGATCCTCAGCACGGGCGTCGTGCCGAGACTCGATAGTCCCACGCCGCCGACGTTGACAACCGCTCTGTTTCATGCGCCGACCCTCGTCAGCGTCTATTTCGCGCTGATTCCGCTGCTCGCCGGCCTCGCCTGGGCCATCTGGGCGCTCGTGCGCGGCGTGGACGCGGGACGCCCAGCGCCGGTGGCGACGCGCACTCGCTTGGTCGGCGTCGAGCCGGTCGCAAACACGGTTGTATAATGAGCAACCAACACCAGTCACTCCAGTGTGGCGCGTCAGCAGAGACGAGGAGGAGCGGTCATGGACACCCCGCGCAGGGTCTGGCGGGCGATCCGCGACGCGACACGCGGCAACCCGCTCTCGGCGGCACGCAGCCCCGCCGTGGCGGCGTATCGCGACGAGGTGCTAACGACGTTCCCGTACACCGACGAGGCGCGGCGCTGGCTGCGCACCGCCATCGGCTTCGAGGTCGAAGACCTGTCGAGCACGCGCGGCGGCGGCTATTGGTATCCCGACCAGAACAAAGTCTTCCTCTTCACGGCGCAGTATGAGGCGGCGATCCACGAGCTGGCGCACGCCTGGTGGCACACGCGACGGATTGGCCAGGAGGAG
>DATEGV010000278.1:0-2368 GCA_035279925.1 Ktedonobacterales bacterium
GCTGACCGCGACAACAGTGAAATTGACCGTGGCCACGAGATGTGGGTCGCTGGCGGCGCTGCCGTCGTCGTTCGCCGGCGGATCCCAGAGGATGCGCACCAGGCCCACGCCCGCAACCGGACTGGCAAACATCAAGAAGACGTTCGCGTTCCCAGAGACCGTCTTCGCCACAGTATCGGCCCCCACCGGCGTCACCTGTGAACCATAAATGAGCCACACCGCCTCGATGATGTGCGTGCCGGCGGGCGGGTTGCGCACCTGCATGACGACGAAGATCCCCTGGTGGACGTAGAATTGATTCGCGAGCCCGACCGGGTTGTCCTGGCTGTCAACGTTATTGGCGGTGACGATGTTGGTGACGTAGCTGGCGTACGGGCTGGATTGCGTCGGCAGGGCGGTCGCATAGGTTGTACGGTTGCCCGACGGCGTGTTGGGTGGTCCACCGGAGCCGACGATAGTGGAGCTTTGCGTACGCGCCTTACCGAAGGTTGAGAAGAGGATGGCGAGCAGGGCGACGACGACGACCGCCGCGGCGACGGCGAGAAAGGCGCGGATGCGCGACGCTGGCATGGCTTCATGTCCTCTCGTCGGAAGGGCGTTTCGTTCGTTGTAGAGGGCGGGCGCGACAGCGGCGTCGGTGGTGGGCTGGCGCGGGAGCGCATAGGGCGCCTCGCGGGCATGCTGGGCCACGCCCTCCGCCGAAGTGAGCCGCGCGCTCCAGAGGGCGGCGTCGGTTGCCAGCCGGCGCGTGGTCTCGGCAAGCTCCGGCGAGGTTTCGCCGTCGGGCAATTGCCCGTCAAACTGATCCGACATGTTAGTGTTCACCTTCACGATGGGGTGGAACGGCGATATCGCCGCGCTGGCCGGAGCCGATGCGCTCACGCAGGATGAGCAGGGCGCGGCGCAGGCGGGTGCGCACGGTCGCGGATGGGACGCCGAGCGCGACGCCCGCTTCCGTCGCGTCCATGCCGGCGTAGTAGCGCAGGACGACGATGAGCCGGAGATCGTTGGGTAACTGGTTCACGGCGTCGCGTAGGTCGAGCGCGCCGGTGTGGTCGCTCGCGCCGGGATCGCCTTCGATGCGGGCGAGCAGGCGCGAATCGCCTTCCGGGAGCGGCTCCATGAGACGCAGACGACGACCGAAGCCGCCGCGCCGCCACTGCCGGCAGACGTTCACCGTGATGGTGAGCAGCCAGCCGCGCAGCGCGGTTTCGTCGCGCAGGGAGGGCCACGCCTGCCAGGCGCGGATGACGGCCTCTTGCGCGGCGTCTTCGGCGTCCGCCAGCCCGACGAGCGCGGCGGCGGCGCGGAGCATCGCGGGCGCATGCAGAGGGACGAGCGTCGCGAAACGCTCGGATTCGTCACGTTCGCTCATGCGTCGCGGATTCCCCGCCGGTGGCCAGCCACGTTCGCGAGCCGTCGTCGCCACAGGCGTCCTCTCCCCTCTGTTCGCCAGAGTCCCATCGCCACGTGCGTCCCTTTCGCTGGCGTGCCGGCGCCGGCCACTGCCATACACTGCTTACGATGACCTGAACGAGCCAAAGTGTTCTGGGTGACGGCAAAAGCGGGAGAAGGGCGCGCAAATTGCGCGTGGGTCGTGTAGAATAGAGAGAAACCGTCCCTACAGAAATCGAAGCGAAGACCATGACAGACGTAAAGTACGCGATTGACCGCCGCACGGAGATCTTGAAGGCTGGCCGCGAGGTGCTTGCGGAGAAGGGCCTGGACGCGGCGCGCATCTCGGAGATCGTGGCGCGGGCCGGAGTGGCGCAGGGCACATTCTATCTGTATTTCCCCTCAAAGACATCCCTGGTGTTGGCGCTGGTGGAAGAGATGGCGCGGCAGAACATGGAGGCGATACAGCAGGCGATCGCCGGGGCAAGCTCAATCTTTGAAATGATTGATCGCGGTGTGCGCGCCTCGTTTGAGAATATGGCGCAAAACAGCGATATCGCCCGCGTGGTGCGCTCGCGCATCGGGCTGACGGAGATCTATAGCGAGTGTGAGCGCATGTTCGAGCCGCTGCACCACTTCGTCGCGGACCTGTTGCGGGAAGGCATCGCGAAGGGTGAGGTGGATCCGGAGGTGAACCCGGACATCTCGTCGCGACTGGTGTCGGGCGTGGTGGAGAACGCCTCGGACTACTGCTATGTGTACGGCTTCCTGGAACCCAATGAGGAACTGGTCGCGGAGCTTGTGCGCTTCGTACAGCGTTCCCTCGGCGTGCGCCGCCCGGCGACCCACAGCGCGTGAGGTTAGGCAAAACGCCGATGGGTACGCGGGTACGGGTCACACAGAGTCACACAGAGTCACACAGAGTCACACAGAGTCACACAGAGCAGTACTGAATCCGGCCGGATTGTCGGCC
>DATEGV010000279.1:0-9160 GCA_035279925.1 Ktedonobacterales bacterium
GATTGATCTGGTAGAGCATGTCCACTTCTTCCGCCTCGTGGTCGTCGCGGATGTGATCTTTCTGCGCCGCGCGGTTCTGACTCATCATAATGATGGGGGCCGCGTACGCGGCTTGTGTCGAAAACAGCAAGTTGAGCAGAATAAAGGGGTACGGATCAAAACGAAGTGCGATGGCCACGAGATTGAGGATGATCCAGACGCCGACGATGACGCTCTGTACGATGATGAATCTCCACGAGCCCATGCCGCTGGCAATGGCGTCCGCGAGCTGTTCCCCCAGGGTATGCGGAACGTGAATGTAATGGCGCGACGCGCCGATGCGACGCTTCGCCGCCGCGCTTGCTGTAACTGTGTCCGCCGTCGCCGATGTGACCGCCATGTTTCACCCCCGTGTACGCCGCCATCAACTCATCGGAGCGTTTGGCGCATTGTAACTGTACTCCGGAACGAGGGCAAGTGGGATGGTGTCACCAGGGGCGCGAACGGATGGTCAGATGCGGCGCGGCGCGGGCAACTGCCGCCGGCACATGCGTGTTGTTGTAGGTGGCGCCACGTTCTTTGAAAATGAGTTACAATGTCACTAGTGTAACGCAACGTATCGGAGGGGGTATGTCACAGGTCATCAGTCTACGCCTACGGGACGCGCAGATGGAGCGCATGCGGCGTGTGGCGCGGCGCTTCAATCGAACGGTCAGTGAGACGTCTGCACTCCTGCTCGAGGAAGCGATGCGCATGGAGGAGTTCGCCTACGTTCGTTTCTTTGCTTCGCCGGTGGGGCGCCAGGCCTATCTGCTCGGGTCCAGTTTGAGCGTCTGGGAAGTCATGTTCATCGCGAAGTCGTATGGCGACGACGCCGCGCACACCGCCGAGCATCTGGGGATACCCCTGGACCGCGTGTTGGCTGCGTTCAACTACGCGAAAACCTATCCTGACGAGATTCAGGCCGCGATTGACGACAACGCCATGGATTTCGACGCGCTCCAGCGCATGATTCCTGGCGCGGAACTCTATCGAATTGAATCCGACGCCCGGCGAGATGCGGCAATATCGGGCGACACGCCGTGAAGCTGCTTCTCGACGAGCATGTTGCTGTCGCGGTGGCGCGCGGGCTGGATGCAGTTGGCTGCGAATCTGTCGCGCTGCGCGACTGGCACGGCGGCGGGTATCTGGAAACAGCGGATGATGTCATTCTGCGGGCCGCTTATATGCAGGCGTACACCCTCGTGACCTACGACCTGCGGACGCTCCCACCCTTGTTGAAGCAATGGAGCGAGCAAGGGATTGCTCACGGCGGCGTGGTGTTTGTTGACCAGCGAACCATCGCGCCGAACGACATTGGCGGTCTGATCCGGGGATTGCGCCGGCTGGTTGAAGAGCACGGCGATGACGAGTGGACTTGTCGTGTGATGTTTCTGTCGCGATGACGACTCGGTAGGGCATTACGACGCGCGGTTTCCGGCCATGAAGCCATCAAGCGTCACAAACTCGCCCGCCTCAATCCGAGCGCGGGCCTCGGCCACCGCCGCTTCCTCGTCGGCGTCGCCTGCTTCTTCCGTGAGCTGATCGTCCAACATCGCCAACAACGTACGCTTCTCCTCGGCGCTCAGCCCACTCACGGCCGCCGCGAGCGCGTCGAACGGAATCTCGATCTTCACTGATCCGCTTGCCATTGTCAATCCCTCCTCGCTCGCCGCCTTCATTTGTCGGGCTCATCATAGCATGTTCACTGGCGACGTGGCCTTCACCCCACATCCAGGCGTGGGCGATATTGCAGCGCCTCGGCCAGGTGCGGCGCGGCGATGGTCTCCGCGCCGGCCAGATCGGCGATGGTGCGCGCCAACTTGAGCACACGGTGGAACGCGCGGGCCGAGAGTTGCAGCCGCTGCGACGCCGCTTTGAGCAGCGGTTGCGCCGCCGGCTCGACCTCGCAGAACTGGCGCACCTCCTTGGGGCCCATGTCCGCGTTGCACGTCACCTGCCGCCCGCCGCCGAAGCGCGCCAGTTGCCGTTCGCGCGCCGCCAGCACGCGCACGCGCACCTCCGCCGAGCGTTCCGCGTCGCGCCGGTCGGTCAGCTTCTCGTACTCGACACGCGGGACCTCGATGTGGATGTCTATGCGGTCCAGCAGGGGACCGGAGAGGCGCTTCTGGTAGCGAGCGATGCTCTGCGCCGAGCAGGTACAGTCGCGGGTGGGGTCGCCGGCGTAGCCGCAGGGGCAGGGGTTCATCGCGCCGACGAGCATGAAGTTGGCGGGGAAGGTCACGGTTCCCTGCGCGCGACTGATGGTTACGACGTGGTCCTCCAGCGGCTGGCGCAGCACCTCCAGCACGTTCTGGCCGAACTCCGGCAGCTCATCCAGGAAGAGCACGCCGCGATGCGCCAGGCTGATCTCGCCGGGGCGCGGCCAGCGTCCACCACCGACGAGGCCCGCGTGGCTGGTGGTGTGATGTGGCGAGCGAAACGGGCGCTGGCGGATCAGTGGCTGATCGGCGCTGAGCATCCCGCTGACGCTGTAGATCTTGGTCGTCTCCAGCGCCTCATCGAGCGTCAACGACGGCATGATCGAGGGCAGCGTGCGCGCGAGCAGCGTCTTGCCGGAGCCGGGCGGGCCGCTCATCAGGATGTTGTGACTGCCCGACGCCGCCACCTCGATGGCGCGCTTCACGTGCTCCTGCCCGCGCACATCGGCGAGATCGTAGGGATACGGGGTGATGTCGCCGGCGGCCAGCAGCGACTCGTCGGCGACGAACGGCGCGATCAGATCTTCGCCGCGCAGGTGCCGCACAAGCTGCGCCAGATTCTCGACGGGATAGACCGTCACCTCGCGGATCAGCGCCGCCTCTGGCGCGTCCGCCGCCGGGACGAAGACCGCCTCGACACGCCGTTCGCGGGCAAGTGAGACCATCGGCAAGATGCCCTGCGTGTGGCGCACGCCGCCGTCCAGGCTCAGCTCGCCCAGGAAGAGATAGCCCTCCGCCGAGCCGAAGGCGCCGATGGCGTTGGGCGCGGCCACCTGCTCGGAGGCCATCAGGATCGCGATGGCGATGGGCAGATCGTAGGCGGGTCCGGCTTTGCGCAGGTCGGCGGGGGCGAGATTGACGGTGATGCGCCGCATCGGGAACAGGGCGGCGCTGTTCTTGATGGCCGCGCGCACCCGCTCCTTGGCCTCGTTCACCGCCGCGTCGGGCAGGCCGACGATGGTGAACGCCGGCAGCCCATGGCCAATGTCTACCTCGACCTCGACGAGCGCGCCCTCCAGGCCCACAACCGCGCAGGTGTTCGCCTTCGCCAGCATCCTCGTTCCCCCTTTCACCCGCGCCTGTCGCTTGCTCGTGCGCTCATTATCCACCAGAGTGGCGCAATGTCAACCGCATCACACACGCCTACTGCTTTATGCTCTCTCTGTCATGGCAGTATGGTACGATGGAGGCAGTTCCACCACTTCCCCGCAAAGTCCTGAGGAGGCGAGATATCCGTATGCGCAAGCTTGAAATTGACTATCCTGACGATATCTTGGATGGTATTGATGAGGCGCGTTTGCGGACGCTGGCTCGTGAGGCGTTTTATGCCAAATTATATGAACAGGGGCTGCTGTCGTCGGGAAGCGCCGCGCAGCTGTTGGGAATCACTCGATGGGATTTTCTCGATCTTTTGGGACGCTACGGCGTTTCATACTTTGACGAAGCGATAGAGCAGGACGAGGCCTCGGAGCATGTCCAACCCTAGTTTACAGTCCGCTCCTCGTCCTGTTGTCTCCAACACTACTCCATTGATCTCGCTCGCCGGAGTGAAACTGCTCCACCTTTTGCCCGCTATCTATGGAGAAATCTGGATTCCGAGTGCCGTTTACAATGAGTATCAAGTGGGGCGAACAAGTCATCCAGACAGCCCCGATCTCGATACGCTCCCCTGGCTTCGAGTACATCACGTCGGGTTCCATCCGGACGTGCCTACCAGTTTGGATGCAGGAGAAGCAGCGGCGATTTCCCTTGCCTTGAGTAGCGCCGCGCGGTTGGCGCTACTTGACGAAACCCGCGCTCGACGGATAGCTGCGCGACTAGGGTTGCCGATTGCGGGTTCGCTGACGGTTCTGATCGAAGCAAAACGGCGCGGTCATATCCCGCTGGTCACGCCGATTGTAGATCAAATGATCGCGCAAGGACGGCGCATTAGCGATAGGTTGAGGATGACGGTTCTCCAGCTCGCCGGTGAGTAAGTTCGCTGTCGCGGGTGTTTCTAGAGCTGTCAACCCAGCCGCGCTCACGCGAAGCCGATGGGTTTGCGCGTCGCCCGCAAGCAGGGCCGTATGTTGGCACAATACGTGTTGAAATGGGGGAACGGGACGCGCTCATGGGAGTCTCCGTCGGACCCGTAGCGCAGACCCTTGCCAAAGCGTCATACATAGGTGAAGATACGCGCGTGGCTCATCGGTTGGAAGTGGAAGGTAGACGCGGATGGCCTGGCAAGACCTCTTCCCTCTTCCCGGCGCACGGATAGACGCCGAGGAAGAACGCGAGCTGCGCCTCGTCGCACAGGCCCGTGGCGGCGCTGATTGGGCGCTCTCCGCCCTTGTCGCGCGGTATCAACCGACCGTTACCCGCTACCTCAGCCGCCTCACCGGAAGCGTCGAGCGCTCTCGCCTGCTGGCCGAACGGGTATTCGCGCGCATGGAACAGCGCATCCAGGGGCCACAGGGCGGCAAGCAACTGCGCTTATGGCTGCTGCGCACCTGTACCGAGATGGGACTGGATACCCTGCGCGAGCCGCGCGCGCACTCCCTTCGCGCGCTGGTGGGGCCGCGCGGGCCGGCTGGCCTGCTGCCCAGCAGAGCGGCCGCCACGGGCCCGCTGAAGCAGCGCGCGGGCGGGTTAGCGGATGTGGCCACGAAGACCAGCCGGCAGGTCCGTAAGCTGATCTGGACTGCTTCAGACGAGCGTGACGACACCTCCGCGAATGGGGAGCGCGCCTCCGACGGCGCCGCGAAGCCGGCTGGATCGCCCGCGGGCTATGGGAGCGACGATCCGTTCCCCGACCTGGACCCACGTGAGGCGCTGCGGTTCAGGATGATCCGCGCGGTTCTGGCGGAGCTGCCCTTCGGCGACGCGCAATGCCTCGCGCTGCATCTCGTGGCGGGACTCAACCAGGCGGAGGTGGCGCGGGCGCTGGGCATCACCGGCAGCGCCACCCGCAAGCGCGTCGTCCATGGCTTGCAGCTCTTCGCGCAACGCTACGAAGCCGCCGCCGCGAGCCTGCGCCTGCCGCCGGAGACGCTACGCGACCGTGAGGACCGCGAGTTCAAGACACCTTTGCTCGACTCCGACTTCGCGCAACAACCGCCGCGTCTGAGTAACAGGCCTGTCGCCGACGAGCGGGATGGCGCGCGCGACACCGCGCCGCCCGACCTCGTGGCGCGTGTCGTGCCGGCGAATCCTGAAGAGCGTGTCGAGGACATGGCCCAGGAAGTGTTCGCCGAGACGATTGACACCTATGACATGGCGAATGAAACCACCATCGCAATCTATCCCATCGTCGTCGAGGCGGATGCCACGCTGCCCATGCCGGCCCCAGAACTGACCGACGACGCGACGGAGGTGATTGAGCCGCCGGATCCGGCGGGGGATGAGGCCTGGGCCGCCAGCGATGTGCTCGCCGTCCCGGAGCCACATATCGCCGTCGGTTCGATTCCGCTGAGTGATACGCCGTTGGCGCTGGAGATGGCGGACGAGCCGCTGGATCCTCCGGTCGCCTACGACATGGGAGCGAGTGACGCCACAGTGCAGACCGAGGGCGAGCGCGCGATTGAGCAGTCCTCGCCGCTCGAATCCGCGACTGCGCTCGCGGCAACGGCGGGTGGCGCGTCGGACGCGGGGATTGACGCCGCGCCAGACGACATCCTGGACGACACGACGGACGAGCTCGCGCTCTACGACGTGGCCGAGATGACGCGGACGCCGCTTGACGCGCCTGAGGCGAGCACGCCACCGCACGATCACGCCAGCGCGCTCAATCCTGGGGCCACGGCGGACGCTGGAGAGTTCGCGGCGTCAAGCGACGCGGCCGATCCGGTACACATCGCCGATCTGAGCGAGCCGCTGGTCGTGGCTATCTCCGGGGCGGAGACGCCCGCGCAGACGCAAGATGCGGCGGCGCCGGTGGTGGAGACCTCCCCACCGCCCATCGAGGGCGCGAGAATCGCGGCGCCACACGAGCCCCGCCGTGTGCCAGTGCTGACGGTCACTGAACCAGAGGCTGTGGCTGAGACTGCGCCGCAGCAACCGCTCGCCCGTGTTGTCCCGGTGCTCTCGCCCGAAGCGTTCGGCGCCGATGGCGGGTCTGGCGCGGTGGAACCGGCGCGGGTGGCCGAGCCGTCGCTACGCTAGCGCGACGCTGATAGACAAGTCACGAGGATCATCTCGATGTCCGATTTGAACCAACCGCCGGTCAGAATCCACCGCGTAACGACGCGCCGGCGCAACCTGCGCGCGTTGAACTGCCCGCTGGAGCCGGAGCTGCTCGTGGCCGAGTTCGCCGGCGAGCTTCCCCCGGAGGTGGCGCAGGCGGTACGCGAGCACATCGCCGTCTGCGAGCAGTGCGGCGGGCGGTCGCGGGCGTTGCGCTCCCCCTACGAGCTTCTCGCGTCGCTGGGTGAGGAGCCGGTGGCGCGGGTGCCGGACCTGCGCGACACGGTCACGCGCCGTTTTGGACGCAGGCGCTTCTATCACAATCTTGGCCGCGCCGTGCTGAACCTGACACGTGGGGGGGCGTTCGGGCTGACGAGCATCCTGGGAATCGCGCTCGTCGCGGCTCTTGTCATCGGCGGGATCGTCGTCACGGCCAACGCGCACGCCGTCGCGCGCTCGCACAACGCGCTCTCCAACGTGCAGGCGGCAGGAGCCAGTGGCACACTGCTGGCGGAGACGGACAAACTGGTGCCAATCAGTGATTCCAGCGGGCAGCAGTGGCAGATCGCCGAGGTGATCGCGGTGAGCGAGCGGACCGGCGGCGTCGAGCGTTCGATGCCCAGTTCGACGGCCACGCTACACGCCGCGCGCGCCGGTGACATGCCGATTGCGCTGGCGGTCTCCGCTGACGGCCAGACGGTCTACGAGCTGACGGCTCCCAACGCCAGCCACTTCGAGGCGCTGGTCGCGTTCGCCGCCACCAGCGGGCAGGTGCGCTTCATCAGCCCGCTGACGCAGCCGGATGGGCGCGCGCCCGCCAACGCCGACGCCCTCGCGCTGGCGCCCGATGGCTCCACGGTCTATGTCGGCCTGAAGACGAGAACGCCGGTCACTGGCGGTGTGCGCGTGCTGGTGCTCAATGGACAGACGGGCCAAGCGCTCCGCGCGCTGGCTCCCAGTCTGGCGGCGACGATCCCGATGCCGCCCCCGGCGGGAAGTCTGCCCGCGTCGGCGTTTCCCTCGGTCGTCCCGAAGCTGGCGATCGCGCCATTGACGGGAACGGTGGGTGCGGGCGGCGCGCTGGCGGTCTCGCCGGACGGGCGCTGGATCTTCGATGTCGTGGCGCTGAGCGGACCAAACAACGCGCACTACGCCGTCGTGAGTCGGATTGACGTGGTGACGGGCGTCGCAATGCAGTCGCTTGCGCTTCCCGGTGATTTCAGTGTCGCGACGTTGGCGATGGGATACGGTTCGACGCCGCCGGTTCCCATCTCGCCGGCCGGCGCGGCCACGCCTGTGACGACACCCACCGGGCCGCTGGCACGCCTCTACCTCGTCAAAGGGAGCCCAGACGCGCAGGTTTTCGTACTGAATCCAAGCTTCGCCGGCCCAACCCTGATGGGCGCGATCCCGCTTGGCGGACCCGCGGCCCCAGCGGGCGTAACGTTTACCGGCGTCCTCAGCGTCAGCGCGGCCTCTGACGGCGCGGGACTCTATGTGACGCAGAACGCCAGCGCGGAGGGCGGGCGCGTCTCCGGCCACGACTTTTGGTTTGTGGACACTGTAGACATGAACGTGTTGACACATCGCGTGGACGTGGACGCCGCGGACGGCGTGCAGGCGAACACGACCGGAGGCGCGACGGGCCTCACCTTCATCGTGCGCTCCGGCCAGATTTCGCTGATCTCGCCTGATCTCGCGGGCGCGCCGACCACCTGGCTGAGTCTCGGCGACGGGCACAATGTGGCCCAACTGCTCGCCACAACGCCATAGCGAGTTGCCTCATCCCCCCGCCCCTTCCCCCTGCGGAGGGAAGGGGAGTCAGAGCCGAGGCCTTCGGTCCGCGACCCATCCATCTCGCCCCACGGGGGTACGCCGGCGCGAGGACTGACGCCAGGGCGTCGCCAGGCCGGGGGCAAGAAGCCCTCGCCATCCCTATGGTGTCGGCGTGGTCGGGAGGGTGATGGTGCTGACGGCGCTCGGCGGCGGCGTCTGGATGGAGATGTTCGTGTTCCAGTCGGTGAAGATCACGGTGGATTGGATATTGCCGACTGGCGCGGTCACCACATCGGTTACCTGCTCTGGCCGGTAGTTGTCCCGCCGGATCCAGAGGTCCTCGGTGTACCTGACGGATTGCCCGTTGGCGGTCTGTGTGCCCGTTCCTTTGAGTGATATGTCTTCACGCCGTTGATCGTCTCTGTTCCCACCAGTGTCGCGTTGGGCAGATCGGCCACGTTGGCGAGATCAGGCGCGGCGCTGCTGCCGTTGACGACATCTCCGGTCGGCGTCTCCGTCCAGGTAGACGAATTCTCCGTCTTCGAATACAGGTTGTTGCCGGAGTAGATCGCCTGGCTCTGCACCTGGCTCCCGTTCAGCGACGTGGTGAGCGCGACCTGTTCCGCGAACGGATGCTCCTGTAACTGGCCCGTGCCCTTTGAGGTGAGTGTGCCCTGCGGCGTCTGTATCTGCTGGTTGAGCGTGAACGTGGCGCTGGTGAGATTCTGTTGCTTGGTGCGCGCGAGAATGCTCTGCGCCGTCGGCATGCCGCTTGACGTCGGCGACGATGATGCGGAGCCGCCGCTGCCGGTCTTGTTCGTCGAGGAGCCGCACGCGGCCAGGGTGAGCGCCAACGCGCAGCAGATCAGCGCCGCGCCCGCGAGATATTTGCCTGTGCTGAGCCGATATTTCACGTGAAGCAACTTCCTTGTCGTAGTTGCGATTGCGCGTCGTGCGCTGAGCCATCCACGCATCGGTACGCG
>DATEGV010000280.1:0-8710 GCA_035279925.1 Ktedonobacterales bacterium
AGGCGAAGCCTGCTCTGCTTGACGAGCAGACGCTGCGTGATATGGATCTGTATGGCGCTCAGATTGAGCACTTCATCGGGACGGTCAAGGCGCCCGTCGGCGTCGCCGGTCCGCTGCGCGTGCGTGGCCGTTACGCCCACGGGGACTACACGATTCCGCTGGCGACGACCGAGTCCGCGTTGGTGGCGTCGTATCACCGGGGCGCGCAACTCATCACCGCCGCCTGCGGCTGCCGCGCCGTGCTGATCGAGGAGGGCGTTGGACGCGCGCCGGGCTTCGTGTTTGAGACTGTGGACGAATCCCTTGCGTTCGCGGCCTGGATCGAGACGCACGACGAGGAGTTTCGCCGCGCGGCGGCCACAACGACGAGGCACGGCAAACTGATCGGCCACGAGACGACGATCGCCGGCAACCATGTGTACGTCCTTTTCCAGTTCGTGACGGGCGACGCCGCCGGCCAGAACATGGCGACCCTCGCCGCGCAGGCGATCTGCGAGTACATCATGGCGGCGTCTCCGGTCCAGCCGCGCGCCTATTTCATCGAGGCCAATCTCTCGCGGGACAAGCGCCAGTCCGCCCGCGCGTTTTCCACGGTTCGCGGCCGGAAGGTGACGGCGGAGATCGTGCTGCCGGCGCGTCTGGTCCGCTCGCGGCTGCGCACGACGCCGCGCCTGATGGCGGACTACGCGCGCATGGCGACGGTCGGCGCACTCATCAGCGGCACGATCGGCATTCACGGCCAGCTTGGCAATGGCCTGGCCGCGCTGTTCCTGGCCTGCGGGCAGGACGTGGCGAGCGTCACGGAGTCGTCGGTGGGAGTCAGCCGCGCCGAGGTGACGGACGCGGGCGACCTGTACGCCACCATCACCTTACCCAACCTCATTGTGGGCACCGTGGGCGGCGGCACCCGTCTGCCCAGCCAGCGCGCCTGCCTGGATATTTTGGGTCTTGCTGAACCGAACAGCGCGCACGCGCTCGCGGAGGTCTGCGCCGCGATGTGCCTCGCCGGCGAGCTGTCGCTGGTCGGCGCGCTCTGCTCCGGCGATTTCACGCGCGCCCATCGCACGCTGGGTCGCGGCCACCGCAACGGCCGGGCGCCGGTGGGAGAATAACGCAGAGTTACGCAGAGTTACGCAGAGTTACGCAGAGTTACGCAGAGCTGTTCGAACGCAACACAACGCTCTTGCAAACATATCTTTGCAAATGATACTATGCATACATGAAGAGAACCATCGAGCTGACCGATCCGCGCACACTGCGGGCGCTGGCCCATCCCACGCGCCTCGCCCTGGTGGGCCTGCTGCGCCAGCACGGGACGCTGACGGCGACGCAGGCCGCGCGGCTCCTGGGGTTGAATTCGGGCGCCTGTTCCTTTCATCTGCGCCAGCTCGCGAAGTATGGGCTGGTTGAGGAGGTTCCCGGCCCTGGCCGGCAGAAGCCATGGCGCGCGACGGCGCAGGTTACGTCTTGGCCCGCCGTGGTTGCCGGACCGGAGATGGCGGAGGCCGTGCGGGCGCTGAGCAGCGTGCTGGTGGGACGCTACGCCGAGCTCATGCTGGACTGGACACGGCGCCGGGCCGATGAGCCGGAGGAGTGGCAGCGGGCGGCGTGGTTCGGCGACATGCTGCTGCACATCACACCCGATGAACTGTACGCGCTGGGCCAGGAGATCGAGCGGCTCGTCGCGCCCTACGAGCAGCGTGTCTTCGAGCGGGAGGGTCGCCCCGCCGAGTCGCGCCTGGTCACGGCGCTGCACATCGCGATACCCCGCGACACCGCCGGGAACGAGGCGCTTGCGATGAGGAAGGAGCCAGTATGAGCCGTGGACCGCGCATACCGCGTCTGCTGCATGAGCGGACGTTTCGCCGCTTCTGGCTGGGCCAGACGGTCTCGCTCGTCGGCGACCAGGTGACGCTGTTCGCCATCCCCATCGTCGCGGTGTTGTTCCTCCACGCCAGCCCCGCCGAGATGGGCTATCTCACGGCGGCTGGCGTCGTTCCCAGCCTCTTGTTCTCCCTCTCTGCCGGCGCGTGGAGCGACCGGCGCGGCCATCGCCGGCGCACGATGCTCGTGGCCGATGTGGCGCGAGGCGCGCTGCTGCTCACGATTCCCGCCGCCGCCCTGCTCGGCGCGCTGACGCTGGCACAGTTGTACGCCGTCGCGTTTCTCGTCGGCGTCTTCGACGTGCTGTTCTATGTAGCGTACAACACGCTCTTCGTGTCCATCGTGAAGCCGGAGGACTACCTGCAAGGCAACTCCCTGCTCAATGGCAGCCGCGCGATGTCCTCGGTGGTTGGGCAGAGCTTGGCGGGTCTGCTCGTGACGATCTTCACGGCTCCCATCGCGCTCCTCGCCGACGCCTGCTCCTTCGTGTTCTCCGCGCTGTGTCTCAGGAGCATCCACCCGCAAGAGCCGCCGACCTCGGACGGAGGACGCGGCCAACGGACGACGGGAATCCGCTTCATCGCGCGTTCGTCCATCGTGCGCTCGGCGTTGGGGGCGACCGCGACCGTCAATTACTTCAATTTCGTCTTCTTTTCGCTGTTCACGCTCTACGCGGTGCGGCTGCTGGGCGTGCGTCCGGTGACGCTCGGCCTGGTGTTGAGCGCGGGCGCGGTGGGCGCGCTGGTGGGGTCGGCGCTGACGGGACCGCTCAGCCGGCTCATCGGCGTCGGGCGCGCGTTCGTGTTGAGCTGCCTGCTCTTCCCCGCGCCGCTGCTACTCGTGCCCGCCGCGCCCAGCCACGGCGTCAGCCGGCTCGTGTTCCTGTTTCTGGCCGAGTTTGGCTCCGGCCTTGGCGTGATGATTCTCGACATCAGCATCGGGACGGTCTTCGCCACCGTCATCCCCGACACCATCCGCGCCAGCGTCTCCGGGGCGTATCGCACGGTCAATTACGGGATGCGGCCATTGGGCGCGCTGACGGGCGGCGCGCTCGGCTCGCTGATCGGCGTGCGCTCCACGCTCTGGTTCGCGGCGATCGGAGGCGTCTTCTGCGTGGTGTGGGTGATCACATCGCCGTTGCTGCGCGACAAGGATTGCGTGCGTGCGCAGGCGGCGACAGTCACGAGTACGAGTGACGCGGAGTGACGCGGAGTGACGCGGACGTTTCCTACGATGCGTTAGTTGGGCAGCGCTGGCGTCCAGCCGCGCCCTCAGCCGTCGAACACCGACCAGCAGATGTCGTTCCGCAACCGCTGGTCGTCGAGGACGAGCGCGCGAATCGCCTCGGGGAGCTGGTCGCGTTGCCACCGGCACTCGCGTTGCCCCGCACTCTCGCCCGCTCCTTCCGGCGCGGCGGCGCGTGCGGCCTTGATCGCATAGGCGGCGGCTCCGAGTTCGTGGGCGGCGACGTGGGCGACAACCGCGGCCTGGCCGGCAGCGTACGCGGTATGTCGCGCCGCCCCACGCAGGTCTCTGGCCGCGCCCATCGCATGGCCGCCCGCCGCGCGCGCCTGGGTCATCGTGATCTCGCCACGCGCCCAGGCGCGGGCCTGCTCGATCGCCTGGCGCGGGCGCGGGTCCTCAGACTGAGCCGCCTCAAAGAGGTCAAGGACGTGCTCCGCGCACGTCGCCGCCCACAGGGCGAGTAGCTGATGGTCCGCATCGGTGAGGGTCCCACCACGGCGGATCGTCACCAAACGTGGGTCGCGGTCTTTCGGCAGGATCACACCAGCGCCCCTTCTGCTCGCCGCTACTTGCGCCTGTCCAACGGCCAGCGCTCAGCGGCCGGCTGAAAAATACTCCATACGGAATCCGGCGGGAGTCTGGTCGGATAGGGACATGCCACAGTATGCCACCTTCCATCCCCATCTTGCCACCGGCGACGGGCATGCGCTCCGCTGCCAGTACCCGGCCTGGAGGAGGCGTCCCGTCTGAAGGAATCGCCAGACACTGATCCACAAATAGGACCACAGACCCCCCTCCTCGCGCCTCCAGTCGCATCCCGTTTGCTGCGCCTTCGCATATACTTTCCCTCGTAGGCGCGAACGAAAACCGCTACACCTCCGGCGCGGCGCGAACGCCGCCGTGGCGATGTCACGACGTTGGCTGGTCAAGAGGACAGGAGACGAAGCGCGTGATTGACGAAGGACGCATGATCCAATCTACGACAGGCGTAGCGCCTGACGAGGATCGCGTGAATACGACAGAGCAGGTTGCGGTGCGACTCGACGGTCTTGCCAAGAGCTTTGGCAGCGTGCGCGCGGTGGACGACCTGAGCCTGGTGATCCGCCCCGGTGAGACGGTGGCGTTGCTAGGGCCGAACGGCGCCGGCAAGACGACGACCGTCTCGATGCTGCTGGGGCTGCTCACGCCGGATAGCGGAACGGCCAGCGTCCTGGGGATGGCCCCGACGGCGGCTATCCAGAGCGGACGCATCGGCGCGATGTTGCAGGAAGGCAACCTGATGCCCGGCGTGCGCATCAGTGAGCTGCTGGACTACGTGCTCAGCCTGCGCTCCTCGCCGATGACGCGCGCTGAGCTTGTCGAGATGGCGCAGCTCCAGGGGATGGAGAAGCGGCGCATTGATCGCCTCTCCGGCGGCCAGACACAGCGCGTCCGCTTCGCGCTTGCCATCGCGAGCAATCCAGAGGTGCTGGTGCTGGACGAGCCGACCTCCGCGATGGACGTGGAGGCGCGGCACGACTTCTGGGCGAGCATGCGCAAATACGTCTCCGGCGGCCGCACGGTGCTCTTCGCGACGCACTACCTGGAAGAGGCGGAGGCCTTCGCCTCGCGCGTAGTTGTCATCGCCTCCGGGCGGATCGTCGCCGACGGGACCGTCGCCGAACTCAAGCGCGGCGCGGGCATGCGGACGGTGCAGTTTCAGTCACGCGAGGCCGGGGCGCGCCAGTGGCAGGCGCTAGCCGGTGTGAAGACGGCCGATGTCTATCGCGAGCGGGTGACGCTCAAGACGACCGACGCCGACGCCACCGTGCGGGCGCTCGCCGGCGGCGACTTCGACTGGAAAGACCTGGATGTGCGCGGCGCGAGCCTTGAAGACGTGTTCATGGAACTGGTCGGCAACGGCCATGCGCGGAACGGGGGCAACTAATGGTCGGGTATCTCAAGCTTGAAATCCTGCGCTCGCTGCGCGATCCTCGCTATCTCGTGCTGGCGCTGGCCGCGCCGGTCGGCTTCTATATTCTCTTCGCGGGTCTCTTCGGGAACGACGCCGGCGCGTATGGGGTGGCGGCGAAGGTGGACATCATGGTCTCGATGGGTGTCTACGGGGCGTTGTGGGCGGTCTTGCAGGCGACAGGCCCGCGCATCGCTCAGGATCGCGGCATCGGCTGGCTGCGTCAGATTCGCCTGCTGCCCGTGCGCCCGAACGCCATCCTGGCGGCGCGTCTGCTCTCTGGAATGGCGCTGGCGGCTCCGGCCATCGTGCTCGTGTTCATCACCGCCGCGCTCACACACGGCGTGCGTCTGGAAGCTGGACAGTGGATCGCGCTTGGTCTGCTGCTCTGGATCGGCTCGGTTCCCTTGGCCGTGCTGGGCATCGCCATCGGCCACGCGCTGGGCGCGGAGTCCGCATTCGGCATGCTCTACGGGTTGAGCGTCGTCCTCTCCGCGCTGGGCGGCCTGTGGATGCCCATCTCGATGTTCCCGAATAGCTTGCAGACGGTGGGCAAACTGTTGCCCTCCTTCCAGGCGGCGAACCTGGGGTGGCGCGTCGTCGGCGGCCATGCGCCCTTCTACTCCAGCTTCCTGGTCCTGATCGTCTGGTTGATCGCCTTCGCGGCGCTGGCGCTCTACTTCACGCGGCGCGCGCCGAGCTCGCGCTAGGTTGACCTAACCCCCCGACCCCCTTCCCAACGGGGGAGGGGGGAGCCAGAGCAGCGGCGTTCTACCACATGGCGCCGGTTCGGTCAGATAGTCAGGGCCTTCAGACCACGTTTCGTCTGTGCTCCGGTCAATTATGGCCGAGAGCGCCCAACACTGATTGGTATTCGCCCGGCTCCAGTGGGGTACACTGCGCACAGACGCCGGCGCCTATCGCCCCAGCGTTCCCTTTCCGGCCCGCGCAGACCGAAGGAGGCATCTATGCGAACACTGGAGACCGAAGCGGTCCGGCGGCGGAGGGTCTTCCCGGCCGGCGTCCCTCGGCTATCGGGCCTGCGCTCGCAGATGACGTTGATCTGCATCGGCGTGGTGCTGGTGTTCATGGCCTTCGTCCTGATCGTCCGCCTCTGCGTCTATTTTATTCTTCAGGAGCCACGGGTGGACCTGACGCCGTCCAAGATCATCGCCAGCGTCGTGCCACCTATTGCTGTCATGATCGGCATAGTGACGGGTCTGGCGGCGTCGCGCAGCCCCGTCAGGCGCGTGAAGCGACTGGTGAACGCGACCACTTCATTCGCGGCGGGCAACACCGCCGAACGGGTGCCGGTGACGCGCTATGACGAGATCGGTCAGCTCGAACACCAGTTTAATCAGATGGCGCGGCAGCTTGTGGAGAGCGCGGCGCAACAGCGCATGCTCGCCGAGCAGAACGCGCGGCTGGCCGAGCGCACCCGCATCTCGCGTGATCTGCATGACAGCGTGAAGCAGCGCCTCTTCGCGGTGGCCTTGCAGGTGGGCGTCGCGCTCTCGCTCGCGGAGACGGCGGATGCGCGGGTGCGCGAGCATCTGCTGGAGGCTGACGGACTGATCTCGCAAGCGCAGCAGGACCTGACCGCGCTGATCCATGAGCTACGGCCCTCCGCGCTGCAACAGCAGGGGCTGCCCACCGCGCTGCGCGACTTCGCGGCGGATTGGAGCCGGCAGCACGCCGTACCCGTTGATCTCCATATTGCCGACATCAGCGGGTTGTCGTTCGAGGCCGAGGAGGCGCTCTGGCATATCACGGGGGAGGCGTTCTCGAATGTCGCGCGGCACAGCGGGGCAACGCGGGCTGAGTTGTTGCTCGACGCGACGCCAACGCGGGTGACGCTGACCATCGCGGACAACGGGCGCGGCTTCATCCCGGCGGCGAACGGCGCGACGGGCGTCGGGCTACAGTCCATGCGTGAGCGCGTCACCGCGATCGGGGGAACGCTGGCGGTTGAGAGCGATCCGGCGACCGGGACGCGCCTGGTCGCGCGTTGTCCGCTGATCGAGACGGGCGGCGCGGCGGTAGCAATGGACGCAACCGACGCAAACGACGAATCTACAGCGGTGAGGAACGAGGCGCTGTTATGACAGAGAAGGTGACGGTGCTGATCGTGGACGACCACAGCGTCGTGCGCGAGGGAGCGCGGGCGTTTCTGGAGGCGCAGGCGGACCTGACGGTGGTCGGGGAGGCGGAGTCGGGCGAGGAGGCGGTGCGGCAGGCGCAGGCGCTGATCCCGGATGTGGTGCTGATGGACTTGATCCTGCCGGGCATCAACGGCATCGAGGCGACGCGGCAAATCAAGCGCGTGAGTCCACGCTCGCAGGTGATCGTGCTCACATCGTACTTCGCGGATGAGCACGTCTTCCCGGCGCTGCGGGCGGGCGCGCTCTCCTATACACTGAAGGACATTCGCCCATCGGAGCTCGCCGAGATCGTCAGGAAGGCGGCGCGGGGCGAGTCGGTGCTGCACCCACGGGTGGCGGGCCGGCTGATTCAGGACGTGCGTGCGGCTAAGCGCCCGGCGCCGGCGGTCTTCGCGGACCTGACGGAGCGTGAGCTTGAGGTGCTACGCCTGATCGCGGAGGGGCACTCGAACGCGGCCATCGCGGAGCAACTGGTGCTCAGCGAGAAGACGGTGAAGGGCCATGTCAGCAACATCCTGAGCAAGCTGCACATGGATGATCGCACGCAGGCGGCGGTCTACGCCTGGCAGCAGGGCCTGATGGAGCGGGAATGACCTCACCCCTCCCTCACGGCCATGTCCTCCCGCCGACGGGCGCGGACGCCGACTGGACACGCGCCAGCGCGGCGAAGTAGCTGCGGGTGTTGTCGCGTTTCTCGCGCAGATAGCCCGCCAGTGACTCGGCGAGGCCGGCGCGTGGCAGCGCGGAACCGCCGGCGTCGTGGTCGCGCGCCTCGCGCAGGAAGAAGCGCAGCAGCAGGATACCCAGCGGCGCGAGGATGACGAGGTTCACCAGCGCCAGGTAGGGCGTGTATGGGTCGAAGGGAAGCTGGAGCCAGATAAAGAGCCAGTGATGGGCGAAGCCGAGCAACCAGAGGGTGTGCAGCGCGAGCACGAGCGCGACGGTCAGGGCGAGGCCGCCGGTGAAGACGAACGGGCGCGCGCCGCGTTCCCGCCAGATCGCGGCGCAGAGGATCGCCGCCCAGACGACGCCCGCGAGAATCTGCGTCTGTACTTGAACGGCCATCACGTGATAGAGGTTGGCGATGCCGGGCAGGAAGAGGTCCACGTGCGCCGGATGCGCCACCGGCGGGACGACGACGTGCGCGTGTCCTGTGGTCTTGGGCGCCTTGACCGTGGGGATCGTCACCGTCTGGTGGAAGACGATGAGGCCGTAGGTGATGGCCCGCGCGGCGGTATAGCCCAGACCCGCGGCGAGGCCCACGAGCACGCCGTCACGCTGCCGAACCGGGCCGCCGGAGCGGAGCGCATAGATGGCGCTCAAGCCAATCGCCAGCGCGTCCACGGCCGCGACCAGCAGAGCGCCGAGCGGCTGGTCTGAGCGCACGCTGAATACGCCGTAGAGCAGCAGCGGCGCGACGACGCCGAGGCCGGCTCCGATGGTGGCGGCGATCAGCAGATGGCGTCCG
>DATEGV010000281.1:0-4341 GCA_035279925.1 Ktedonobacterales bacterium
CATTATTGCGGTTCTAACGGCCCGTGCGGAATACTTACCTTTGGATTTGCGGAGAGGCGCCGGCGGCGAACCGCGTCGCCCGCGCTCCCGTTGCCGGGCGCCCAGGGGGCTGCCCAGCTAGATCGTGAATAGACGTGGCAAAACGAAGCAAACCGGAACCGCAGAGGAGGGTTGCAAGCGTGGCAAAGATTCGTCCGGTCGGTGATCGCGTAGTGGTCAAGCCGGCGCAGAAAGAAGAAGTCACCCGCAGCGGCATCGTGATCCCCGATACCGCCAAGGAGAAGCCGCAGGAAGGCGAAGTGATCGCCGTCGGCAGCGGCAAGCTCATGGACAACGGCGACCGCACGCCGCTGGAGGTGAAAGAGGGCGACCGCGTGCTCTTCGCCAAGTACGGCGGCACCGAGTTCAAGCTGGACGGCGAGGACCTGCTGGTCCTGCGCGAGTCCGACATCCTGGCGATCCTGGAGAAGTAGCGTTGGCGTAGACAGATGTGGTGTGGCCGCTGTAGGCCGCCCGTCTGACAAGGAGAATGACACGACATGGCGAAGCAACTCGTCTTTGACGAGCAGGCGCGTCGGTCCCTCAAGAAGGGCATTGACACGCTGGCTCTGGCGGTGAAGACCACGCTGGGACCCAAGGGCCGCAACATCGCGCTCGACAAGAAATTCGGCGCGCCGACCGTGACGCATGACGGTGTGACGGTGGCCAAGGAGATCTCGCTCGAAGATCCGTTCGAGAACATGGGCGCGCAGCTTCTCAAGGAAGCCGCCACCAAGACCAACGATGTCGCGGGCGACGGCACGACCACCGCGACGGTGCTGGCGCAGGCCATCGTCAACGAGGGCCTGAAGAACCTCGCCGCGGGCGCCAACCCGATGCAGCTGCGCGCGGGCATCGAGAAGGGTGTCGCGGCGGTTGTCGAGTACATCCGCAACTCGGCCACGCCGGTCGAGGGCAAGAAAGAGATCGCCCAGATCGCGACGGTCTCCGCCGCTGACCCGCAGATCGGCAACCTGATCGCGGAGGTCATGGAGCGTGTGGGCCGCGACGGCGTCATCACCGTCGAGGAGAGCAAGGGCATCAACTTCGAGACCGAGTACGTCGAGGGCATGCAGCTCGACAAGGGCTACATCTCCCCGTACTTCGTCACCAACTCCGACCGCATGGAGGCCGTCGTCGAGGACGCCTACCTGCTCATCACCGATAAGAAGATCAGCGCCGTCGCCGACATTCTGCCGGCGCTGGAGAAGCTGACGCAGATCGGCAACCGCAACATCGTCATCATCTCTGAGGATGTGGACGGCGAGGCGCTGGCGACGCTGGTGGTCAACAAGCTGCGCGGCATCCTGAACGTGCTGGCCGTCAAGGCGCCCGGCTTCGGCGACCGCCGCAAGGCCATGCTGCAGGACATCGCCACGCTGACGGGTGGCACGGTCATCTCCGAGGAGACGGGCCGCCGCCTGGAGAACGCGACGCTGGAGGACCTCGGTCAGGCGCGCCGCGTCATCTCCAAGAAGGACGAGACGACCATCGTCGAGGGCAAGGGCGAGGCCCGCGGGATCCAGGCTCGCATCAAGCAGATCAAGGCCGAGATTGACAACACCACCAGCGACTACGACCGCGAGAAGCTGCAGGAGCGCCTGGCGAAGCTCTCCGGCGGCGTGGGCCTCATCAAGGTCGGCGCCGGCACGGAGGTGGAGCTGAAGTTCCGCAAGACGCGCGTCGAGGATGCGCTCTCGGCGACCCGCGCGGCTGTCGAAGAGGGCTTCGTGCCGGGCGGCGGTGTGGCGCTGCTGAACGCGGTGGACGCGCTCGATACGGTACAGCTCGAAGGCGACGCGGCGACGGGTGTGCAGATTCTGCGCCGCGCGCTCGAGGAGCCGCTGCGCACGATCGCGACGAACGCGGGCCGCGATGGCGCGGTGATCGTGGAGTCGGTGCGCCGCGCCCAGCGCGAGCAGAACGACAAGAACATCGGCTACAACGTCCTGGACGACAAGGCCGAGGACATGGTCGAGGCCGGCGTGATTGACGCCGCGAAGGTGACGCGCTCCGCCCTGGAGAACGCGGCCAGCATCGCGGCGATGATCCTGACCACCGAGGCGCTGATCACGGATCTACCGGAGAAGGATAAGCCGGCGGCTCCCGCCATGCCGGAGTATTAAGAACCTCACCCCCCCGGCCCCCTCTCCCACGAGGAGAGGGGGAGTCGGAGCGGGAAGGTGCAAGCGCAGGGGTATGCTCGATAACGGGCATGCCCCTGTTTTTGTGTTACTGATGAAAACTGCTCGCGCGCTGCACCAGGGATAGCTACCGGACGGGCGTCCCCGCGCTCGGCTTCTTCGACGCGGACCCGTCGCCCAGTTTGCGCGTAAAGCGTTTGCGCAGTTGTTGGATGCGCGCTTTGAGCCTGCCCCGCGCCATCGCGAACCGGAGGCGGAGACGCTCGCCGGCGTTGGCGCGGCGCGGCGCGGGTGAGGGTTGCGCCGGTTGCGGGGCGGGCCGCTCGGCCGTGGCGACGGCGACTGAGGCGTGTGACGGCGCGGCGGTGGCGTAGGGGGAGGCTGCCGAGGCGGCTGGACGCGGCGCGGGCGCCGGGCCATCTCCCATATCCGTGCGAGCGTCTACCACAGGGCCTCCACTGAGCCGCCGTTGCCGCTCGGTTCGTAGCAACCGGACCTCTCCTTCGAGCAGCGCGTACTGCGTCTGCACGTCTACCAGTTTATCCTGGAGCCGTTGTGTCTGTTTGGAGAGCGCCCACGAGCGCCAGGCGCTGCCGAGGCGGCCGGGAATCAGCAGCAGAAAGGCGACGACGAAGCCAACCCCAGTGAAGACCAGCAGAAGCCAGCCGGTCGGCGCCTGGTAGAGTCGGCCGAGGAAGATGACATCGGTTGTTACGTTGTTTTGGATGACGATGACGCCGAGCGAAAGCGCCACCAGCGCGGCGATGATGCCGACGAGGAATCCGGTGATCGCGCGCATGCCTGATCCTCTCCGTACGCATGATGCTTTAGAACAACCATAATGGTTGAGCTCAAGGAACAGGAAACTACCAGCATGTTATGTGCCGGAACCAGGGAGGGGGGACATTTGCCGTATTGCCGACTGTGGAGAGAATATGCGCGTGGAGGCCGTGCTGAAACGCACATTCCCTACCATGTGACATTGTAGGTAAGACAAATGATCATCTCGGCCAGCTACAAAACCGACATCCCCGCGTTCTACGGCGAATGGTTCATGCGCCGGCTGCGCGCGGGAAGTTGCCAGATGGTCAACCCATACAACGGCAACCCTGTTCCCGTCAATCTCAAGCGCGAGCCGGACGAGAAGGGCCGTGAGGGAGTGGACGGCTTCGTGTTCTGGTCCAAGAACATCGGGCCGTTTCTACGCCATCTCCCCGAAATCCGCGAGCGCGGCTACCCCTTCGTCGCGCAGCACACCATCAACGGCTATCCGCGCCAGCTCGAAGCCCGCGTCGTCAACTATGACCGCGCCGTCGCCAACATGCACAGGCTTGCTACTGAGTACGGGCCGAAGGTTGCCGTCTGGCGCTACGATCCCATCCTCATCACCTCACTCACCCCGCCGGAGTGGCATCGCGACACCTTCGCGAAGCTGGCAGGACAACTGCGTGGCGCGACAGACGAGGTGGTGATCTCCCTCGCGCAGGTCTACAAGAAGACCGCGCGCAATATGGACCTTGCGGCGAAACGGTCGCGGGGCAGATTCACCTGGCGCGAGCACGAGGCGTTCGCCAATGACGATGCCCGGTTGGAGGAGGCCCGCGCGCTCGTTCGTGACCTTGCCGGCATGGCGCGAGCGAACGGCATGACACTCACAGTCTGCTCGCAGAAGCGCTTCGAGATCGAGGGCGTAGTGGGGCCGGCGCACTGCATCGAGGCCGACCGGCTGGCGAACGTTGCAAGGGAGGCCGGCATCGAGGGCAAACCGATAAGCGCCAAGGTGAAGGGGAACCGACCGGAGTGCGCATGCTCCGCCTCACGCGACATCGGCGACTATGACACCTGCCCGCATGGCTGCGTCTACTGCTACGCGGTAACAGACCGCAACAAGGCGCTCGACCGCTACCGCCAGCACGATCCCGCGAGCGAGTTTCTCTTTACGCCAGAGTCGCGGACGATACAGATTGCGCGCCCACCCATCCCAAAGCCGCCGAGGACGAAAGTCGTAGGCGGCCGCGCAAAACGCGCGGCCAAGAACTCAGCGCGAGGGGTAGCGACAGTCATGCAGCCGAGCGTGTGGGACGCCGCGCCACGCTCAGATGGCGAATCGTCGTAGCGGACGGCGCGCGGCGTCACACGCCCAGGCGTGCGCGCAGTT
>DATEGV010000282.1:0-3164 GCA_035279925.1 Ktedonobacterales bacterium
TGCCCGCCGCCGGCATCAACCCCGGCATCTGCGCAATCGTCGCGATGAGCAGTCTGTTCAGCGCCGCCGCGCGCGCCCCGCTGACCTCATTCATCTTTGCCTTCGAGCTGACCGGCGACTACCATGCGATTCTGCCGCTGATGATCGGCTGCATGATCGCCGATATCGTCTCGCGCAGCCTCTCGCGCGAGTCCGTGATGACCGAGCGACTCGTGCGGCGCGGTCTGCGCGTGGATCAGGGCTATGAGACGCGGCTGCTCAACTTCCTGAACGTCGGCGAGGTGATGACCCGCGCGATGGACACGCTCGCCGAGCGCACCCCTCTGCGTGTCGCCGTCAAGGCGCTGCTGGGCGAGCCGATGGCGATGTCTCTGCTCCACGTCTACGGCATGCAGGCAGGGGCTACGGCAACACTCAATGGGGCGACGAACGGTCACGCCGTAACCGGCGCCAACGGCGACACGGGGTTCACGTCGGTGCCCGATACGTCAGGCGCGGACGACGACCACGGCGAGATCTGCGCGCTCGGCCTGCGGGCGCACTGGGCCTTCCCCATCGTGGACGCCGAAGGAAAATTGTCGGGCATGGTGACGCGCGGCGAGCTCCTGTCGGCGGCCAACGATCCCGCGCGGCTAGAACAACCTGTCTCCGACTTCGCCACGAAACGGGTCGTCGTCTGCTACAGCGACGAATCGCTCGATACCGCATTGATGCGCATGCTCGCCGGTGACTATCAGCTCATGCCGGTTGTGGAGCGCGCCGACCCACGAACGCTCCTGGGAGTGCTGAGCCGGCAAGACATTCTCCGCGCCTGGCGCCTGCGCGACGTGGATGAGACGCAGCGCGAGCGCATCATCAATCTGCGCCGTCGTCGCGGGTCGGTGATCGTTACACCCAATGGGGCCCAAGGCGGCAACGGCGGTGATGGCGAACCGGTGACTGTGACGACCGCGCCGGAGGAGGCCGAGACCGCGGAGACGAGCCTCTTTGAGCGCAATCTCGACACGTTGACGCTGCCCGGCGAGGAGCAGACCCGCCAGGACGCCCGCAAAAAAGGGGGAGTCGCGGGCCACGTGTCAAGTCTCGACGACGACTAACCCAACGTGACCACTTTCGCCTCGCGCTGGCCTGTGGCGCTGACCGATACGAGATCACCTTCTCACGCTGGGTAGGTGATCTCCGCATGGCGCGTAACAGCGCATGCTATTGTTGCGTGTGCTGGCTCTACAGGAGGCGCCAATCCTCCGCTCAACTCATAGGCGGTTGTACGCCTCATGGCTACCGATCCAGATCCAGGTGATAGTGTCGCCATCGAGCAGGCCGATCGCCCGGTAATGGCTTCCAACGCGCACTGAGTACACTGAGGGATCTGACGGGTCAATTGCCTTGAACTGCAAACTGGGATGCCGTGGATTCTGAGTGAATAATGCGTACGCCGCCCGCGCCTGACGCTGGGCTTGAGGAGGCAGCGCATCATAGAGCGCGCGAAATTTCTTGGTGCGTTTGGAGCGGAACATTAGCGGCCAAAGCCGCCATCTTCAACCTCGCCGCGCGCAATCTCATCACGAGCGTCGGCGACGAGCCGCGCCAATCGCTGCCGGCCATCTGGACTGCTCACCGTCGCGTCCCACTCCCGCGCGTCCAGCCACTCCTCGATGTGGGCGGCGAGGTACCGTTGTACCTCGACTGGGAGCTCTCGGGCATGTTCGATAGCAAGCCGCAGTTCATCTACCATTCCGCTCGCCTCCTGAAACTCGTCTCACTCAAGTATATCACGATGGGTTGCCGCGCTCCGCTCGCGACGCAAGCGCGGCGTGATGATTGAGCGCAGCCATCCAAAGCGACCACTTTCGCCTCGCGCTGGCCTGTGGCGTGCCATCCTTCCAAGCTGCTCCGCACCAGGTGGCGCGAGCATAGAGAGAAGGTGGCCGCGTCATGGAACACGAATTCGAATTCGACGCCGGCTTGGGAGATCCGCCGCCGCATCCCCTCGCAACCTACTTCACCGCTGAGCGCGCGCCGCTCGGGGAACTGCCCACGCCCTCCAACTGGAGCCACGCGGCGGGAGCCTTGCCGCGCCAACTGGCCGCCGTGCTGGACGCGCTCACCGACGCGGTCTCGATCTATGACGACCGTGGCCGCGTTCTACATATGAACGCCGCCAATCGAGAACTCTTCGGCGTTGATCCAACGCTCACCGACTACCATGAACGCAATCTCGAGCAGCGAATGACGGCTCTCCACATTCGGGAGACTGACGGGACAGCAATGCCCGCCGAGCAGTGGCCGGTGACTCGCATCCTGCGCGGCGAGACGCTCCGCGGACCCAGCGCGCTGGACATTCTGGTAGATGCGCTTGACGGCGACGAGCGAGTGGTCAGCGCGACCGGCGCGCCACTCTACGACCAATTCGGCGCGATCACCGGGGCGGTCTGCATTTTTCGGGATGTGACGGCGCGCTATCACATGACGCGCGAGCTCTCGGCGCGTGTCGCGCAGTTACAGGCCATTTTTGCGGCGATGGCCGATCCTATGATCGTCTACGACAAGGGTGGGCGCATCCTTGAGATGAACGCCGCCGCCGAGGAGCTGACCGGGTACACGCTCGCCTCGCCGATCTACGCGCAGTCACGGCGCGACGACATGCCACTCATCAAGCTCTTCGACCACTCAGGACGCGAGCTGAACCGCCACGAGCGGCCGGCGTCGCGCATGCTTTCCGGTGAGGTGTTTGCCGGGGCAGGCGCGCAAGAGCTCTGGCTGGAGAAGCCGAATGGGGAACGCGCGGCCATCAGTCTCACCGGCGCGCCCGTGCGCGACTACAGTGGCGAGATCGTCGGCGCCGTCAACATTCCGCGCGATGTGACCGAACGGCGGCGTCTGGAACAGCAGAAAGAGGAGTTCCTCAGCATCGCCTCGCATGAATTACGCACGCCGCTGACGAGCATCAAAGTATTGGCGCAGTTTGTGGCAAGCGAACTTGCAAAGGCCGGTCGGGAAGACCTGGAACGGTCGGCGCGTATCATGGAACGCTCGATTGCGCGTATGGAGCGCCTCGTCAACGATCTCCTGGACGTCTCGCGCATCCAGGCAGGCAAACTCGCGTTACGCGTCACAGATTGCGATCTCGTGGAGCTCTGTGGCCAGGTGATTGACGAGGCGCG